>DAOTUI010000169.1:0-8609 GCA_034437035.1 Chloroflexaceae bacterium | reverse complement strand
CGCTGCCGGCAATGCACAGCGTCATCCTGGCTTATGTCTGGCGGGGCGCGGCGATTACCAGCATCTTCCTGATGGGCGGGCTGGCGCTGGTGCCACGCCATCTGCACGAGGCGGCCATGGTGGATGGCGCGCGCCCCTGGCTGCGCTTCCGGCGCATAACCCTGCCGCTGATGCTCCCCACAATTATGGTCACGCTGATGTTTCGCACGATTGATGCACTGCGGGCCTTCGAGATCATCTATGGACTGACGGGCGGCGGCCCCGGCACCACCACCGAGGTCTTGAGTTCGTTTGCCTACCGCTTCTACTTTTCCTATGCGCAGTTTGGGCAGGGCTCGGCCTATGCCATCGTGACGTTTGCGCTGGTGATGGGCCTGAGTTGGCTCTACATCCGGCGGCTGGTGCCGCATTTGCAGTTGCGAGGACAGTCGTGATGCGCCACGCATACCAATCACGGCATGCCCGGCATGCCCGGAACCGGTCGCAGCGCGGCAGCCATCTGCGCCATCTGCTCTTTTCGCTGCTGGTGACGGCACTGATCGCCCTCTTCAGCCTGACCCCGCTCTACTGGATTCTGCTGACTTCGCTGAAGCAACCCGGCAGCGAGTTTCAAAAGCCGGTGCGCTACTGGCCGGCTGAGATCTCCTGGGAAAGTTACCAGACCGTGCTTGGTCCCGATTTTCGGATGCAGGATGCGATCATCAACAGCCTGATCGTCTCCAGTTGCGTGACGGTGGGCGCGCTCTTTCTGGCGGCGCTGTCGGCCTATGCGATTGCGCGGCTACGCTTTACCTACAAATTCCAGTCGCTGCTGCTGATCCAGGTGGCGGGCATGGTGCCACCGATTGTGGTTATCGCCCCGACCTTTGTGCTGGTGCGCTCGCTGGGGCTGCTCTCCAGCCTGCCCGGTCTGATCCTGCCCAACATCATCTACAACATTCCGCTGAGCACCTGGCTGATCACGGCCTACTTTGCCGGGCTGCCCTTCGAGCTGGAGGACGCGGCCAAAGTGGATGGCTATGCGCCCTTCAGCATCTTCTGGCGGATTATGCTGCCGCTGGCGGCGCCGGGCCTCTTCTCGGCGGGTGTGCTGGCCTTCCTGGGGTCGTGGGGCGAGTTTATGCTGGCATTCACGGTGAGCCTGGGGCTGCCGGAGGCGCAGACGGTGCCGGTGGCGATCCTGAGCTTCAGCCAGGCGTTCGAGTTGCAGTGGGCCTGGGTTGCGGCGGGGATTGTGCTCTCGCTGCTGCCGGTGATCGTGATTGTGTTGGTTTTTCAGCGCCATGTGGTGCAGGGGCTGACCGCCGGGTCGGTCAAGTATTGAGGAGTTATGAGCCAGGTAGAGCTTATCGGCCTGACGAAGGTGTTTAAGGGCACCGTGGCTGTGGATAATATCAACCTGACCTTTGCGACGGGCCGCCTGACCGTGCTGGTGGGGCCGTCGGGCTGCGGCAAGTCCACGCTGCTGCGGATGATCGCCGGGCTGGAACTGCCCAGCACCGGCCGGATTATCATCGGCGATGAGCTGGTCAACGATATTCCGGTCTGGGAGCGTAACACGGCAATGGTCTTTCAAAGCTACGCGCTCTACCCGCATATGACCGTATTTGATAATATCGCCTTCCCACTGCAGGCCCGCAAACTGCCGCGCGCCGAAATCCGTGCGCAGGTAGAGCAGGCCGCTCGCTCGCTCGGCATCGCCGATCTGTTGGGGCGCAAGCCGCGCCAGCTTTCGGGCGGACAGATGCAGCGGGTGGCGCTGGGGCGGGCTATCGTGCGCCGCCCATATGTCTTCCTGCTGGATGAACCGCTCTCCAACCTGGATGCGATGCTGCGGGTGGAGACCCGCGCCGAACTCAAGCGGTTGCAGCGCGACCTGGGCATCACCACGATCTATGTGACCCACGACCAGGAGGAGGCGATGACGCTGGCCGATACGCTGGTGGTGATGCGCGATGGGCGCATGGAGCAGGTCGGCCCGCCGGAAGCGGTCTACCGCCATCCCGCCACCGCGTTTGTGGCGCGCTTTATCGGCAGCCCGGCGATGAATATGCTGCCCTGTCGCTATGCCCCGGACCGGGGCGACCTGGTGACGGCAACCTTCGCCTACCCCGCGCCGGCCCATCTGCGGCCCGCGCTGGAGCGGCACATGGGAGCCGAACTGCTGCTCGGTCTGCGCCCCGAGGCTATCACGCTCCTGCGCGAAGAACGGCCCGGCAGTGTGGCGGCGCAGGTCTACGTCCGCGAACCGCTGGGCAAAGAGACACTGTTTACATTGGCGCTGGGCGATACGCTGGTCAAGGTGCCGGCCGCGCCGGATCTGCAGCCTGACCTGAATGAGACGGTCTGGCTGGCGTTTGACGAGCCGGCGCTATATCTCTTCTGGGCCGAGAGCGGCGCAGCGCTGGCCTGACGCGGGAGATCGACGCACCCATGACCCGGCGCATTACCCTCCTGACCAGCGGCACGCGAGGCGATCTGCAGCCGTTCCTGGCGCTGGGGCAAGGGTTGCAGCGCGCGGGCTATCCGGTTGCTGTCGCCACGCACCCGCCCTTTGCGCCGCTGGTCGCAGCAAGCGGGTTGAACTTCGTGCCGGTGGCGGGCAACCCCAGCGATCTGCTGCAAGCCCCCGGCGGGCAGGCAGCGCTGACCTGGCAGGGCCGCCCGCTACGCAGTCTGCTCGCCACCTGGCGCTACCTGCAGGATGCCCAGGCGGTCTATGCCCAACTGCTGACGAGCGCCTGGCATGCCTGTCAGGGCAGCCGTGCGTTGATCGTTTCGCTGCCCACGCTCTGGGGCACGCAGATTGCCGAGCGGCTGGATATTCCCTGCGCGGCGGGTCTGCTACAGCCCGTCAGCCGCACCAGCGCGTTTCCCACGCCCTTCCAGCCCTGGCAAATGTCGTTGGGCGGCTGGTACAACCGCCTGAGCCATCACCTGATCGAGCAGGCCATGTGGCAGCCCTGGCGCAGGGTCATCAACCGCTGGCGGCGGCAGGTGCTCGGCCTGCCCGCACTCCCGCCGGCGGGACCGTACGCCGATCTCTACGCACGGCAGGTGCTGTTTCTCTATGGCTTTAGCGCCCATGTCGTGCCGCGTCCCGCCGACTGGCCCGCCCGGCACCAGATCTGCGGCTACTGGTCTGGGGCAGCCTCCGCTGCCGGACCACCCGCGCTGCAACAGTTCCTGGCTGCCGGGCCGCCGCCGGTCTATGTCGGCTTTGGCAGCATGGGCAACCGCGCGGCGGGCGATACGCCGGCGCTGGTGCGGACGGCACTGCTGCAGGCCGGGCAGCGCGGCATCCTGCAGACCGACGCGGCTCCAACCGGGCCGGACCCGGCCTTTCCCGGGCTGTTCCGGCCGGCAAGTGTCGCGCACGACTGGCTTTTTCCGCAGGTGGCGGCTGTGGTTCACCATGGCGGCGCGGGCACCACGGCGGCGGGATTGCGGGCGGGTGTGCCCACCGCGACGGTGCCGGTGGGCATCGATCAGTTTTTCTGGGGACGTCGGCTGGCAGCGTTGGGCGTCGGGTTGCCGCCGCTGCCCCGGCACACGCTCACGGTGGAACAACTGGCGGTCGCTATCCGGCAGCTTGTGGGTGATGCTGCGCTACGTCGGCAGGCTGCCGGGTTGGGCCAACTGGTGCGCACCGAGCAGGGCGTCCAGACAGCGATAGCACTGCTCGAACGTTACGCCGGACCTTTGCCATAGGCGCGGCGCGCCGGCTGCCGGAGGACGGGCCGGCCCACGAATAGGGCCGCCGCCGCCAGGAGGCTGCCGGCCCAGTAGGGCGCGCCGGTACCGAGCAGATCAAACAGCAGCCCGGCCATCGTCGGCGCCACCAGCATCGCCAGACTGAGCAGCGCATTGGTGCCGCCCAGCACCTGCCCCTGCCCGTGGGCGGGAGCCGCCTGCGAGATCAGGCTGGTGACAGCCGGGATTGCCAGCCCGGTGCCCAGCGCCAGCAGGCCCACGACCGGGTAGAGCATCCAGGCCGCCGGAGCCGACGCCAGCAGCGCCAGCAGCAGTGCCGTTAGCGCCAACCCGCCCGCTACCAGGCGCTTTTCGCCCATCCAGGGCTGCAATCGGCCCAGCAGCACGCCCTGTGTCAGCACGGCACACACGCCCACAAAGGCAAAAAAGAGCCCGTTGTCAAAGGCATCCCAGCCAAAGCGCGCCTGACTGAAGAGCGGGAAGTTGGTGTACAGCCCGGCAAAGGCCAGGTTGAGCAGAAAGGTCGCCAGCAGCAGCGGGCGCAGCCCAGGCAGCCGTAGTGCCTGCCCCAGCGGGACCAGCGGGTTGAACTGGCGGGCCGACCAGGCAAAGTGGCGACGCTCCGGTGGCAGCGATTCGGGCAACCGCACCCAGCCCACCGCCGCATTGCTCAGCGCCAGCACCGCCGCCGCAAACGCCGGCACATGCAGCCCGTAGCCGCTGAGTAGACCACCGAGCGCCGGTCCCAGCAGCAGCCCCAGCCCGAAGGCCGCGCCCAGCCCGCCCATCCCACGGGCGCGCTCCTCCGGAGGCGTGTTGTCGGCCACATACGCCTGCGCCACTGCCTGACTACCGCCGGTTGCGCTGTCCAGCAGCACCGCCACCACCAGCAACCCGATTGTCTGCGCCAGCCCCAGCAGCAGATAGGCCAGCCCGGTACCCAGCAGACAGACCAGCAGCAGTGGCCGCCGCCCGTAGCGGTCCGAGAGGCTGCCCAGCAGCGGCACACTGAAAAACTGCATCAGTGCATAGAGCGAGGCCAGCAGCCCCACCACCAGCGCGCCGGGCAGTTGCGCCTGCACAAAGAAGGGCAGCAGCGGAATCACCATGCCATAGCCGAGCATATCCACAAACACAGTGATAAACAGAAAGCTCCAGGAAGCCCGGTGTCGCCGGCTCATCGGGACTGCTCCGGGCGCGGCACCTGGGCAATCAGTTGGCGCATCGCCGCCGGTATCGTCCGGCTGGGTAGATCTGCCTGCGTACCGGGCCGGTTGCCCGCAACGATGGGCGGACCAAAACTGACCCGCACGGTGACATCGGCGGGACGAATAAACTGCAGCGTGGCCCCCAGCCAGCGCCGGTCAATTTCCGTGCGGCGAATGCGGGTCAGCGGGTGGCGCAACGCGGCGGGTGACAGCACCCCACTCACCAGGGCCGGCACAATCATCAGATCGGGCACGAGGCGCGCAAACAGATCGACACTCTCCGACCAGGCATCAAGCGTGGCGGCGGCATCGGGCAGCAGTGCCGGGTCCGGCTCGATCTTGCCCCCCGGAAAGAGCAGCAGTGTCCCCTGCCGCCGCAGATGTTGGGCCACCTGCCGCACCAGTTTAAGCTGGCTGCTCGTCTGTTGCACATAGAAGAGGTAGCGCTCCGTGTGGGGCAGCGCCTGCCAGAAGGGGCGCTCGGCGGCCACGATGCGCAGGTCATCGCGCGGGAGGGAGGCAAACAGCGCCAGCGCATCGTAGAGGCCGGGATGGTTGGCGACCACCAGCAGCGCGCCCTGATGCGGAATATGCGCCTGTCCCTGTACCTCCAGACGGCGAATGCAGTGATGCAGCGCCCATGTTCCGCCGGCCTGCAATCCCGCCGTGCCCACGAGATTGTCATAGGCCAGGATGCGCCGGGCAAAATGCTGCGCGGGTCGGCGGCAGACCCACTCGATCAGCCGGTGGCCCGGATGCGTGGGGGGCAGGCCGGTCAGTCCCAGCGCCGCCAAAAACTCATCAATGTTAATCTGCGTCAACGTCGCCAGTTGGGCGGCGGCCTCAGTTGCTCCCGGCGTCTGCGCAGACCAGGTCACCGCCGGACAGTGCGATCGGGGTGTGGGCATGGTAGGTTGCTCCTCTAGCTCTGTGTTTAACTCTGACCAGTAGAGATGATTGCTCTCCTACCATTGTCCCTTGGGAAAGCGGAAAGCGCAAAGCGCAGAGCGCAGAGCGGGTGGAGCGGAAAGCGCAGAGCGGGGAGCGCAGAGCGCGGATTGGGTGAGGCGGGGTGCAGCGCCCTCAGGTGTAGGCTTTTTGTGGTAGGGACGCGCTTCTGCGCGTCCGCCGCCCGTTCTGGTGCGGGACATGGTTTCTGAAGCGGCGGTCTCTGTCTGTCTTGCCAACCCCATTCCAATGCGCTCTAGCGAAAAAGTCTACACTTGAGAGGGGGGGCGGCGGGGTGAATATGTTACAATATAAAGCGCAGGCCGTACCGGAACAGGTAGATGAGGAAGTGCCAGATGGAGATATCGGCAATCAAACCGGCAGCGCTGATGAGCTATACCCGCTTTGATGATGAGTATCGCCATGGCTACCTGAGCGAACTGGGGGCACGGATCAGCCGGGAAGTGCAGTTACAAACCGGGCAGCCATTCCCGATCTTTCGGGATACGCAAGACATTGCCTGGGGTCAACATTGGGCAGAGCGGATCAGCAACTCGCTTGATGCCGTAACCTTCCTGATCCCCATCCTCACACCGGGTTTCTTCAAAAGTCAATGGTGCCGCGAGGAATTGGAGCGGTTTCTGCAGCGTGAGGCCCAACTGGGCCGCAATGACCTGATACTGCCCGTCTATTTTATCCACATCCCCGCGCTCGAAAAGCCCGATCTGCGTGAGCGTGACCCGCTGATGCAGACTATTGCTGCCCGCCAACGTATCGACTGGCGCGACCTGCGCTTTGAGAGCTTCGACTCGCCCCGGGTGCGGCATATGCTGGCACGGATGGCTGAACAGATTGCAGACGCGCTTGATTCCTCCATGCGCGAGTAGCCCGGTTCTCGGTCGTTTCCTTGTAGCCCGGCGACGAGTTGCTGTATGATAGATATCCGGCCAACGGCCTTTATGAGCTATGCCACCCGCGATGATCATAATGGCAAGCTAACCACTTTGCGCTCTGTGCTGGAAATAGCGATCAGCGACTATACTGCCGACGATGATTTTGTCATTTTTCAGGATAAGGTCTATGTGCGCTGGGGCGAGAAGTGGGAAGAGAAACTACTCCATTCGCTTGACGATGCTGTCTTTTTGATCCCAATCATTACCCCCCGCTTTTTTAAGAGCGAGTGGTGCTCGCTCGAATTGAAACGCTTTATTGAACGCCAGGAGAAGCTTAAGCAGCAACACCCAGTTGCACCGCCCGGTATCATCTGCCCGGTCTACTATACCGACTATAAGCCGCTCAATAATAGTAACCATCCCGACCGTGACGAACTGGTCGAGGCCGTGCATGAAAACCAGTATATTGATTGGCGGCGATTACGCCACGAGGCATTTTCGCACAAGAAAGTTAAGCACACAATCGACGCCATGGCCTGCCGTATCCGCGATGCGCTTGATGAGATCCGGCGCGGATAGGCCGAAGCGCAGACCTCAAAGTGGAAAGCGGAGAGGACAAGGCGGTTAAATCACGAACATGCATGGCTGAAAGGGCAGTGACAACCAGGGTGTGCGTCATGGCAGCGCTCCCAGCCATGCAGCATTGTGTGGCACTGAAGGGCGTAAGCTGCAGCAAGTGACAATCCGGCGGGCAGCGCGCCGATGTTCAGCGTGCCCCCGGCCTCTGCCCAGGGCATTATCGCGCATATCGCCGCCCACACTGCTCTGCGGCGAGTTAGCAATGCGGCTCTCTGCGCCGGCTTCCTGGCGCTAGTCGGTGGATGGTGCGACGGCCTGCGCGCGGAGGGCGGCAATCTGCGTATCCACCCAGGCATCACCAAAGGTGAGACGCAGCGCTTCGAGGGCGGCAATTTTGGCGGTGAGGTCGCTAGTCATGGGTTTTTCCTGCTAACCTTCGCATGGGTGTGTGCTGCGGGTTTGATGGGGAGCAAGGTCGCACCACACACCCTAACTCCTCAGCAGCGCTCATCATCGTCGTAGAGATTCGCACGACGCAGGGGAAGATTCTCCACCCAGGTTTCGCCGGTAAGCACGGGCAGATTGAATGCTGCTGCGTGGGTGGTTGGTGCGCGTGGCGGTTCGGGTAGATAAAATCCTGCGTCAGGTGGGCAATCAGGCGGATACGTTCGTCGGGGGAGAGGCGGCGGGCCAGTGCCGGTACCAGTTCAAAGGTTGGGGGATCATCCAGGATTATATGCAGGGCTAATTCTCTGGGGAGTATTACTGTATGACGAAAGCAAAAGAAACTTGACTTTATGCAATGTTGTGGGGTGTCTGATGGGGCTCGAACCCACAACCCCCTGATCCACAGTCAGGTGCTCTGCCATTGAGCTACAGACACCACATCACACGGTTACGCCGGAAGTATAGCACGAAGCGGAGAATCCTGTCAAATGGGGTTGGAAGGCAATTCTGCCCCGGAATGCCGTAGTTTCTGCCCGTTGTGCTGCCGACGATTGTGGTAGGGATACGCTGCTGCGCGTCCGCCCCCCGCTCTGCAGAAGGAAATCTCATCGCAATAGTAAGCAGCATTCGTGTGCGCGGGCGGCGTGGGATATGGTATACTCCCCCTGGTGGCCACACCGGAGCAGAGGGACTCTCAGGTGTAGGCTTTTTATGGTAGGGACGCGCTTCTGCGCGTCCACAGCCCGTCCCAATGCGGAAAATACTGCACTGGAGCGGCAGCCGCTGCCGGTCCCACTGACCGCATTCCAATGCGATCCGG
>DAOTUI010000168.1:0-18141 GCA_034437035.1 Chloroflexaceae bacterium | reverse complement strand
TCTGAACGGTAACACGCTGACCTTCAGCCCGGACGGTATCCGGAGCAGCAGCGGGCGCAGTGTGATCTTTGACCGCGATGCGCAGGGGCGGATTACCCAGATTACCGACCCGGCGGGGAACGTGTATGGGTAGTGGCTTCACCGATGCCGTGTCCAAT
Organism: Chloroflexaceae bacterium; assembly: GCA_034437035.1. Taxonomy (GTDB): domain Bacteria; phylum Chloroflexota; class Chloroflexia; order Chloroflexales; family Chloroflexaceae; genus CAKZQX01. The sequence continues at coordinate 17,983 of DAOTUI010000168.1, read as the reverse complement.
GACGTAGCCAAACAAAAGGAATTTTGCCCGGCACAGAGGTGTCAATGCAGGTTGCGTTGGTCATGCTGTGATATTTGTGCATGCGAGGCAAACAAAAGGAGGTTGAGGTTAATGATACTACCATTACCAATCCACATACACCAGCTTGTTTCAATGGTCCGAGCAGAGATGCAGCAGCATCCGGCACATCATGTACTTCCTATCCAGCGACTGAAGCTGTATGCTGTGATGGAACCGCTCCCCCAATCTGAAGAGACCATTCAACCAGTACGGGGGCGGCTGGCCATTGCCACGGCGCGCTATGTCTTACCCATCTGGTACCAGGCAATACCCATTCTGGGTGACACCGAGCCCGCCATCGACTGGGGAGATTGGGTACAACATTATCCACTCACGGATGCATTACCGGAATGGATGATTCAACGAGCCGAAGCTGTGCTGCTTGGCACCGTTGATATGGAAACAGCACGCGAGGATAGTGGTGATCTCTGGTATGTTTTAGGTAATTTCTACGATGATATTGTCGAGGGACGCGATGTTGCCCCTGAAGAGGCCTGGTATGTGTGTAAAGCTGCCTATCAAGCCCTCTCTGAAGTGCTTGGTGGACTGGAATCGCTTAAGATTGATCCCACACTACCGCACCCGGTCACCGATAAAGATTTAGAGAATTGGGAGTTAGATGGGGCCGGTGCAGCTATGAAAGCATTCGCTGGTGTGGGACCGGACGGACCGGATACTGCGGCAAAACGGCGTACCTTCTGGGAGTGGTGGTTGACGGAAGCGATTCCCGCTGCCTGGGCCGCCGCGCATCCGTAAGCTATGACCCTGGAGCACTACCCTTCCGTGCATACAGCACCAATGCACCTGCCCGAAGCCATGCCAATGAGCCAGAATCAAGGACCAGGTGACCAACCCGCTTGCTCGGTGAGTCCTATGCGGTGTATGCGTTAAGTTGTCTGGGGGCTACAGGTCCAGGACCATCTGCTCACCGCACTAGATCTGGCCCTTCAGATGAACTATACTGAGGCATGCTGGACCGCAGTAATGGGACTCCATGATTATGGGGATGCCGCAGACCTACCGGTGTTGTACCAGTCCGCCAATGACCCCATACCCCGTGAGACCGTGATCGGGAGTCTGATCGAGGATGATGCGCACGCCGCGATTGAAGCTATTCTCCAGCGCCATCCGGCTGCGTCCGCATCCGAGTAGCGGCTTGCGTAGCTGTGTATTGCAGTAGTTGACCTAACCAGGCAGCGCATCACGGAGACACGGGCCGTTGGAACACCGGATGCCAGCACGACGACCTTTGCCTATGACCTCGCGAGGCGGCGCGTGATCGTCACGGACCCGCTGGGGTAGCTCACCCGCTCTGCGGATGATGCGGCCACCAACCAGGTCGCCCACACCGACTTCAACGGGCACACGACCACCTCCACCTATGACGCGCTGGATCGGGTGCGCACCATCGTGTCGGACCCGGCCCTGGCAGAACCAACCGTGGCCTTCACCTACACCCTGACCGGGCAGCGAGCGGCGATGACCGATGCCAGTGGCACCACGACCTATGCCTATGATGCCCTGGACCGCCTGATTGCGAAAGCCACGCCCTTTGGCACCCTGCGCTACACCTACGATGCGGCGAGCAACCTGCTTACCCTGCAATCATCAAACGTGAACGGGACAGCGGTGAGCTATGCCTACGATGACCTGAACCGGTTGGAGACGGTGACCGACCAGCGGCTCAATCCGGGGGCGACGAGCTACACCTACGATGCAGCAGGCAACCTGGACACACTGACCTACCCCAACGGGGTCGCCTCGGCGCACACCTATGATGATCTGAGTCGGCTCACGGAGCTGGAAATCAGTGCCGGAACGCTGCTGGGACGCTACACATACACCCTGGACGATACCGGCGCACGCACGAAACTGGTGGACGAGACCGGGCGCACCGTGGACTACGGGTATGACCTCGCCTACCGCCTGCTCAACGAGACGATCACCAATGACCCGCAGGGCAGCAACGGCCGCATTGGCTCCACCTATGACGCCACCGGCAACCGCCTGCACCGCCGCATCGACCTGGACGGGGTCAGCGATCAGACCGTCAGCTACGATGCCAACGACCGCCCGACCAGCGACACCTATGACGACAATGGCAACCTGCTGACGATGGGCGGCACAACCTACAGCTACGACTATGCCAATCGGCTGGTCTCCGATGGCAGCATCACCCTGACCTACGACGGCGATGGCAACCTGGTGGCGCAGACCGTGGGTGGGGTGACCACCACCTACCTGGTGGACACGCAGAACCCGACGGGCTATGCGCAGATCGTCGAGGAGCAGGTCAGCGGGCAGGTGCAGCGCACCTTCAGCTATGGCTATGACCTGATCAGCGTGAATGCGGTGCATAGCGGCAGCGCCACGCCGCACTTCTACGGCTACGATGGGCTGGGCACGGTGCGGTTCCTGACTGACCGTGCCGGAACGGTCACCGACGAGTATGAATACGAAGCATTCGGTGGCATACTGCACAGCAGCGGCAGCACCGCGAACCCCTACCGCTTCACCGGCGAGCGCTATGACGCGGATCTGGAGCTGTATTACCTGCGCGCCCGGTGGTACAATCAGGGTACGGGCCGCTTCCTGACGATGGACACCTTCCCTGGATGCAACACAGACCCGTTATCTCTTCACAAATACACCTATGCCCATAACGATCCTGGCAACAAGATTGATCCCAGTGGGTTGATGGCAGAGTCAGCCCTGCAACTGAATGCAGTTGTTCTTCCAACGAAAGTAGTAGTCGAAGCGCTTGGGCTCACGGTAGCGTGTGTGTTAGCAATACAGGCAACCTCGTTCATGGCAACACTAATAGGCGAACAGGTAATTGGTATTAACTGGATTGCTTGCGCAGCCGCAACCAAACAAGGTAAATGGACATGCCAGGCACAATGCAATGTGGTCAATTTCAGTAATGTTCCAAACGCTCCTGCGCGTGTAACTGGTTCAGGAACAGGTAGTACTGAATCTGATGCATGTCAGACTGCAAAAACCAATGCTGTTCATGAAGCTCCTACAGGAACTTATGCCAGACACTGTAAGGGAAGCGGAAGGAAATACTCATCCCTTCTGTGCTCCATCGTCCAGTGGGCGTGGCAGCACCAAGCGGGGGAGAGCAGACCAAGGGATGGATTAAAGTTTCCGCTTCCCTTAGAGGTTGAAGTATGCGTATCCAGATACTGCATATCCATACTACGTGCAGTCTCAATCCACTCATTCTCTGCGCAACGGCATACGGCCAGTTTGAGGGATGGTGGATGCATGCTACCATGCCTCATATCAATGAAACCTATGATATAGAGCTTGATGTGACTGAGGTTTTAATATGTGGCAAAACGTTGAACCAGATAAAAGCTCGTGATTTTTATACGGGCATGCGGGGACCGTTTGTCGTCTTTCATGGGCGACTTGAAATGGTAGAGGAACGAAATGTGATCACTGTCCGAATCGGGGATGCGTTGTTGCTGCTAGAAGCAGATGGAATACTCCCACCCCTAGGTTCCTGGGTTGAGTTACTGACGTCTCGACCGGGAGTGTATGATACAAACACGTAGTTACCGTGGGAAGCAAGAGTGATACCTATGCCGGATGCTGAAGGGGCAGTCGTTGTGCCGCTGCCCCAACATATTGACGTTGAGCTCTGGTCACATGCATCAAATAGTGCCATCCTCCGGTTGCCGACCCGGCGCTTTCCCGGGAGCTTCATCCAGGGCGATAGCCTCTACAATCTCTTCGTCGCGGCCCGGGAGATGGTCATGCGTCTGTACCCTACATCCGATCAGATGCTTAGTGATACTGCCGAGGAGTTGTTTCGGTCACTCTATGCCCGGCTCCTGCACTATGATCGCGTGCTGGAGACGTATGGGCATGAACGGCCCTATGCAGCTATCAACTGGGGCGACGTAGCGCTCGGTACCTACACCTGGGCGCGGCACCTGATCCAGCAACACCCGGATACGTGGTCCTTCACCGGCGCACCGACGGAAGCAGCGGTGCTCCAGGCTGAGGCGACGCTGAGTATCCGGTTTCCGCTGCCCTATCGCCACTTTTTGCGGGACTATGGCGGTGGACGCATCGGAAGCCTGGTGCTGTTTGGGTTGACCAACGCTACCCAGGCACCGCATGGGGCGACCGACCTGGTGCAGCGGACGCTGGCGGCCCGGCAGGCGGGCACGCTCCCCGCGCACCTGCTGCCGATCGCCGGTGATCACACGGGAGTTTATACCTGTCTCAACCTCACGGCGATGACCAATCCCGCAGCGCCTGCACCCGTGGTGATCGCTGACCCGAATACGGTACCGCACGCCCCGCTCGAATACTCTTGTGAGGATTTCGGATTGTACTTGCTTGATGCGCTTCGGGATGCGCTGGACGCCGGTTGATCACAGGAGGAACCAGTCGTCGTAATGAAATGCAACGCTTCCCGATACGGTCGCCACGTTACCTATCCCTCACGCCGGGACACTACGAGAAGATCGCATGTTCCCTGTTGGATCAAGCAGCGCAATGGAGGTGCCATATGCATGAACGGACACGCGCAACGCTGGAACAGTTGAACCGCGTCGAGTGGTTTCGTGCCGTGGGGCAGCAGGACCGTGACACGGTGATGATCCGCTCGTCCTGGGAAGAAGCTATCGCACACTGTGCATCGCTCTCCTGGGAAAACCTGTGTCTTGCAGCACGCAAACGTTATCGGATGAGACTCTGGAACCGCAACAAAGTGCGGGCGCGCCAATGGAATACCGTTGTTGACGCGGTAAAACCCGTCACCAGCGCGTTGGTCGAACGGAAAATCAACACCGTTGTGCGGCACCATCATCTCCCCGAGGTTTTTCGGGATACCGTGCGGTGGGATATGCTCCACGTCGCTGGTCCCGTCAATGAGCGGGCCAGCGGCACCGCCGGGCTGCCCGGACCTTCCAGCACCCTGAGAGATACAATGGCGGGTGATCGGCATCACTCGCCCCCACGGAGGTCGCTGTCCTATGGCACCTCCGGCTGACCATGCCCAGATCCAGGCTCTGCAGAACGAACTTGCCCGCATTCCCCGCAATCGCACCGTGTCCTACCGGCTTGTTGAACATCTGTTTGATCATGATAGCCACCGCGTTCAGTATAATGCGCCGGGCCATGTGATCTCGTTGCGACTCGACTTTATGGCCCTGACCCGCCTGCCGGAAACCCTGCCGGCGTTTCCCTTCCTCGAAAAACTCATTGTTCCTATGAACGACATGACCGAACTGCCCCCCTGGATCGGTGCCTTGATGCCGAACACCCGGCCCCGCTCGCTCCCAGTGAAATTTCCCCGGCTCTCCAGCGCAGCAGCCACTCCCCATCCATATGCTACAATGCACGATACCGGCGGATGTTGATCAGGTGAATGAGCAGTTCGTGAACTTTGAAAAAATAGTCTGGATTATAGAGTACGGCAGAAGAACGGTGCATAGAATGCACCCTACGGCTACGGCTGTCTGAGCTGGAGTTCCGGCTGCAGCCGGATCAGGCGTTCCCCTCAGTATGCTGCTGCCGAGGCATACATCCAACCGGCTAAAGCCGGGACTCCTGGGTCGCATATCCGGGCTATTTTTCAAACTTCATTAGCTGCCGGCAATATCACGCCGCATGCACGGCAACAAGAAAAGAAGCCACACATTACCAGGGGGAGGAATCATATGCAGGAGAGCGTTAAGAAACTGGCGGAGTTGAAGATGAAGCTGGTGACTGCCACCGAGTTTCGCCCGGTCTTTGACTTCTTCTTTGACCACTTTGGCGAGAATGACGAGTTTATGCAGGTGGGCGTGCCGCAGCCAAACGACCAACTGCAGCAGGTGCTGGGTGTCTGCGCCGGGCAGGTGCTCAAGACGTCGAAGGTTGTTATGCGCAATCTGGTGATGGTCTACGTGGCCGAGAAGCAGTTTTACCACGGCGGAGGCATGTTCAACCAGATGATGGCTAACTTCTTCTACTTTGAGGATATCGATGCCGGGTTGCTGGCGCTGGCCGATATAACGTCACCGGGCAAGACGGTGATTATGCGCTACTCCCTGCAGATGCTGAGTGAGCCCCGCAAGCCGTCACGCAACTGAGCCGGACCATCAAAATGTCGGCTCATCCTCGCCAACCAGCGTCACAAACGGCTGCAAGATATACTCGTGGTGGGCGATGATCTGCGGCGCAGAGAGCCGCGGACTGGGCAGGGTGCTATGCCCCCCTTCAGTTGCCGGTGCCGCATCCATGAGTCGCCCCTATGTTACCGTTCAGCTTGCAGCGCAGCTCCGTACCAAATTGTTGCACGCCAACGATGGGTTCTCGTGGGCTGGCATCCACCGGACGATGAATAAGACCCTGCTTAACGCGTCCCCGTATGATGTCGAGCGGGAACGAACGTGTACTCCGCAACGTCTCACACATAGAACGAGCGATACACCGATACAGAAAAGGAGTACCCAATGAACTGGCGCAGATTTCGTCCACTGGCAGCGATTGCTGTCGGTATCATCGTCATTCTGGTCATTGCAGTGAGTTTCCTGTCTATGCTGGGAGGAAAAACTGCCGAGGTCTTCACCGAAGTTGATCAGGGGCTTGCCACGGGTGAGAGCGCTCCCCGCCTGGCTGCGACCGCCGCACCCCAGTCAGCCGCAGCCCCGCTGGAAGAGATGGAGTATGCCACCGACGAGTCCGGGGCAGTCAGCAATGTCGCGCAACAGCAGAACGCCGTCGAGCGGATGATTATCAAGAATGCCGACCTGTCACTGCAGGTCGAGAATGTGCGCGAATCCGAGGCGGCCGTGAGCGCACAGGTTGCGGCACTGGGTGGCTATGTCGTCCGGGTGGAGATCAACGGCACCGACGAGCGGATGACCGCTAATATGACCTTCCGCGTGCCCGCCGAACGTTTTGACGAAGCGCTGACGGGCGTGCAGGGGTTGGCAAAGAAGGTGCTCTCCCGCACGGTCAGCGGTGATGATGTCACGGAGGAGTTTGTCGATCTGCGCGCCCGCCTGGGCAACCTGGAGGCGACCCGCGACCGGTTGCGCAACTTGCTGGAGCAGGCGGTTGAGGTTGCGGATGCGCTGGAGGTTAACCGGGCGCTGACCGAGGTGCAGGGGCAGATCGAGCAGATCCGGGGGCGCATGGAGTATCTGCAACAGAGCGCGGCGCTCTCGACGATCAATGTGTATCTGTCGCCGGTGCCGGTGACGCCGATTGTCACGCAGGGCTCCTGGCAGCCGCTGGTGGTGGCGCGTGACGCGCTGCGCAGCCTGGTCGAACTGGGGCAGGGGTTGGTCAACCTGGCAATTGTGCTGCTGATCTGGACGCCGGTCTGGTTGCCGCTGCTGCTGCTCGGCTGGTGGGGCCGGCGGCGATTGCGCCGTCACCAGCAGCGTGGTGCGGGTCCAACCGCGCCGACAGCGGCGTAGGGGCAGCACCTTTCAAATAGCAGAACCTGCGTGGTAGCGTGGCAAACCGGGCGTTTGCTCCGATACAGAACGATTCCGCCTGCGGCAGCATGGTACGTTTTTATCTTATTTCACAAACCATTTTCACCTTGTGAAAATGGTTTGTGAAATAAGGATGGTTTCTTCCACCCTGCCGGAGGCGGTATCCTCTTCCATGTAAGGAATCACGTAAGCCCGGTTATTTGAAAGGTAATTGACACGAGTTACGCGGTGCGCGTGCAAACGGACCGTTTGCTTGCGATAACGGCGTATTTCGCCTGCGGCAGCATGGTACTGTTTTGTCTTTTTCCGGAACATGTGGCGCTCCGAGCCACATGTTCCGGAAAAAGCATGTTCCATTCCACCCTGCCGGAGGCGAATCGGGCCAGGTGTCCCGGCAGACGCCTGGTTCGGAACCGACTGCGTAACTCGTGTAATTGGGCGTAGCGACCGGGTTGCGGAGGCGCAGAAGCGCGTCCCGACGGCAATCTACCTATGAAACACAAAGCACTCGAGACAGTATGTCCGAGTGCTTTGCTTTATGCCGATTGACCGAATGCAATGCTGGTCGGCAAAAGTGATCAGTGAGTTTATGCTTCGGGCGTGGGCAGCAGTTCCTGCTCGGTTTCCTCAGTTGTGCCCTCTTCACCCTCTTCCGCCGGGGTGGTTTCCTCGGTTTCCATCGTCTCTTCGGTCGTCTCGCCTTCGCCGACAACGATGGTCACGCTACCACTGCAGGTATTGTTGCTGCAGAGCAGTTCATACTCACCGGCCTCGTCAAACTGCGCCAGCAGCGTCTGGCGGGTGAAGGTGACCGAGTTATCAACTTCGATAGCGGACGGCAACATGGTCCCGGTAGCGCCATAGTCGCCTTCGATGAGCACGGTGACATCGTTGTTGCTCAGGTTCGCAAGTTCCAGCGCCAGTTGCGTCCCCGGATCGGTGGTGATACTCTCCGGGCTAATCTCACCAAACTGGTTGATGGTAATCAGTTCGCTCTGCTGATCACTGATGGGTGGCAATGCCGCATCCTCAGGCGTTGTTATCGGTTCAGCCAGTGCCTCGCCCTCAGGCGACACTTCAGCCATCCCCTCCTCTTCGGTGACACCCTCGCCCTCTTCCATCGTTGTGCCCTCTTCGACTGGCGCACCTTCTTCCAGTGCCGGGACGCCTCCCTCGGCTTCGGGTGTCTCTGCCGCCGGGTTCTGGGCAGCACATCCGACCAGGGCCAGCGCAAACAGTGTCACGAGCGTGAGCACAACGTACCGTAGGTTCATCATCGATCAAGCTCCCTTTCTTGCTCTTTCCCGCGCGGGCAACATTACCCGCCGGGCAACCTTCCCTCACGCGCCCTATTATATACGATTGTATCGGGAGCTATGTTCGCCGGGCCTGGTAAAATGCGCAGATATCCCGGAGCGGGCAGCCGTCGTGGCGTTCCAGGTAGGACTCGCGCCCCTCCTGAATGCTGTAGACGCGGCGCGCCGGTGGCCCGTCACAGCGCGGATTCCGGGCCAGGCAGTAGCGTACGCAGACTTCGTTGATCAGCGCGTGGTAGTCGGCATACAGCCCGGTTTGATTCGGCGTTTCGGCATCTGGTGGGGTGGCCGCCGCCGTCAGTTCCTGCTCGATCTGCTTTTGCACAATGTTATACCGGGCGCGCTCCCAGGTGAACCGGGCGGGCGGCGGGGTATGCAACGCCGGGTGTACCCGCCCGAAGAGTCGCCGGGTGTAGTCATCAACGACGAATACCGGATGCTCCCCGGCGTAGAGCAGCACAACGTCGGCGGTTTCGGGGCCGATGCGCGGCAGGTCGAGCAGTTCCTGGCGGAGGGGCGCGGTTGGTCGGGCCAGCATCGCCGCCGTGCTGCCCGCATAGTGGGTGCAGATATGCATGCTGATGGCGATAAGCCCCGGGGCTTTCTGCGTGTGAAAAGCGGCGGGCCGGAGCAGCGGTGCAAGCTCCCCGGCATCCGCCTGGGCCAGCGCATGCACACGCAGCAACCCGGCATCGCGTAGCCGGAGAATCGCCTGCTCGACCGCTTCCCAGCGGGTCTGTTGCACCAGCACCGCGCCGAGCAGCATTTCAAAGGGCGCGTCATCGCCGAAGATCGGCCACCACGCCGGGTTACTGCCGAAGTGCCGCTGCAGGATGCGGTAGATCGCGGCGATTGTGTCAGACATAGCCGTCCTGGTTTCTAAACGTCACTACCCAAACAGCGTTCCCAGCGCAATCAGCATCATCACCCCACCACTGATCAGATAGGGCAGCGCGGGACCAATTGAGCGCAACGCCGGCAGTCCCGCTTCACGCCGCGCGGGCAATTCGATGCGCCGCCCCCGCCAGTAGGTTTCGCGCCGCGCGGAGAAACGACCACCCCCACCCCGCCAGACCTGCAGGCCCTGGTAGAGCAGATAGGCTCCGCCCGCCGGCATAAGCAGCAGGAGGACGGGCGTAAGATAGAAGCCGCGTGCTGACAAAATGACCAGAAGCAGAATAATCCAGGGTGCATATGGATGCATCCGTTGCATATGTCCTCCTTATGTTTCATGCGTTACGCGGTATGGTCTGTTTCGACCTGGTGCTATGTCGGCCTACTATAGCAATCCTAAATTGGTTGTAAACTTCTCAGTATCTTGCCTGGCATTAGGAAGCGCTTGAGCAAAAGCCAGGGTTTATAACTCAGTTAGGACTGCTATACTACAGGCCCGGGCAGCTTCCATAGGCAGAACCGCGTAACTGCTGTTATGTTACACGCGTTACGTGGTCGGTTCCAAACCAGGTGTTCGCCGGGAAGAACGGCCCGATTCGCCTCCGGCAGGGCGGTATCGGACAGCTTTTTGCTAAAAATTTTGCACTCTGTGCAAAATTTTTAGCAAAAAGTTACAAAATGTACCATGCTGCCGCAGGCGATTCTGGTTTCCGGTTCCGGCCCCACCGCGTAATCCGTGTTAAGTAACACGGATTACGCGGTCAAACCGGACGGGTTGACCCTGACCGCGTAACTCGCGTACCTGGAGTGCCTGCTACGTGCGTGCGGCTGCAAGCCGCACCTACTTGAAACACTTGATAAACATCAGATGAAGCTACGTGCGTGCGGCTGCAAGCCGCACCTACTTGAAACACTTGATAGACATCAAATGAAGCAATGTCTTCTTATGCTGTATCTTTTCCTGACGGCCTTGCTCGCGGCCTGGCTGACAATCGGGCTGGCTCCGCCCCCCGCCTGCGATATCGGCGCAAATAGCGACCTGGCCTGCGCGCGCGGCTTTGAGACGCGCGAGCGTGCGGATGATACAACCTTTCGCTGGAGCGATGGCTATGCCGAAGTGCATCTGGCGGGACTGGGCTATGGTGCCCCGGCCGCTGTCACGCTGACGCTGCGCAGTGGCCGCCCGGCGGGTAGCGCGCCCATCCCGGCCCGCTTCGGGCTGAATGGTCAAACGCTGCTGGAGACGAATGTGCCGCCCGAAACGCGGCGCTACCGGTTGCTGCTGCCGCCGGACCCCCGCGCCGGCGATCTGGCGCGGTTGCAACTTGCCGCCGCTACCTGGCGGCCGGATGTACGCAACCTGGGCCTGGTTGTGCTTGACGTTGAGACCTATGTTGCGCCCGGTATACGCCGGCCGGGTCCGCAGTTGCTGCTGGCCTGGGCCGGTCTCTTTCTGGCGGCGCATCCGGCAACCGGCGGACGCCCGCGCTGGGGCGGGTTGCTGCCGCTATTGCTGCTGCCCCTGGCGGCCTTCACCCCGCTGGTCGCCTATCTGCCCGGGCTGAGTCTGCTGCTGGGCGCGACCGTGCTGGCGTGGCGCTTGGGGATGCGGCAAGTGCCGGCGCGGCAACCGGCTCCTTCCCTGGTCGGTAAACCCCAGTTGCTGCTCATCCTGATTGCCCTGTTGTACCTTTGGTTGATCACCGGGATTGCGCCGAACTGGGCCACGCTGCCGTTGCTGGTGGCCTGCGCCGGGTTGGCCTGGGTGGCGGCGGTAGGGGCGCAGCGTGCTGCGCCTCCACGAATTGCCCCTCTTCTCGTGGGGGCCGGGGTGCTGCGGTTGCTGTTGCTGGCAGGGCGCTTGTTGAGTGGACAGACCGCACTCGACAGCGATATTGAACTCTTCTACGCCTACGGGATGGCGCTGCGCGAGATTGGTCTGCCGGAAGTCGAGTATCCCAGCGGGGCGCTGCTGCCCTGGGCCTTCCTGAGCTGGTTAAGCGGTGACAGCCGCGAGGCGTTTGCGCTGCTATTACCCCTGTTCAGCATTGGCTGTGATGTTCTGATTGTCGCCGCGCTGCTGCGTCTCAGCCGGGTAGGTTCGCCCACAGCGGCGATCATGCCTGCCGCGTTCTACGCCTTCTCGCCGCTGCTGGAGCCGTTTGTCTTTGCCAAGTATGACGCACTACCGGCGGCGCTGGCAATCGGCGGGTTGGCGCTCTTTGCGGCCCGCCGTCCGGGGTGGGCCGGGCTGGCGCTGGGAATCGGGGCAACGGTGAAGTGGACGCCGATCCTGGCGGTGCCGTTCCTGGGGCTCTACCTGCTACGCCGGCGCTCCTGGCGTGATCTGGGCTGGTTCAGTGCTGGGCACCTGCTCGGGCTGGCGCTGCCCTCGCTCCCGTTTGCGCTGACCCGCCCGGAGAACTTTCTGCTGCCCTACACGCTCCAGGGTGGGCGCGGGGCCATCGCCGAGAGTGTCTGGCTGCTGGTGGCGCTGCCGTTTGATCCCGGTCTGCCGGGGCGGGTTGGTGCGCCCTGGGGTGAGTTCCAGAGTGCTGCACTGTCGATCCCGCTGATGGTCGGGGGGCAACTGGCGGTCCTGGGGCTGCTGGGGCTGATTGCGCTGCTGCGCCCGCCCGATCTGCGGCGAACGCTGGCGCTGGCGGCGCTGGCGCCGGTCATGTTTCTGCTGCTCAACCGGGTTTTCAGCCCGCAGTATCTGCTGCCGATTAGCGCGGGGTTATTGGCGGCACTGACGCTGGTTGCGCCCGGTCCCGGTATGCTGCGCGCGGCCCTGGCGTTGCCGGCGACGGCTCAGGTTGCCAACTTTCTGATCTGGCCGGCCTTCAGTTCCTACTGGATAATCGCCGGCGCGGTGCTGTTTGCCGCACTGTTCCTGCTCAGCGCCTGGCTGATCCAGTGGACGGCGCGCCCGCACTCCGTCCCGGCGCATGCAACCGTGTCAGCCCGTGTGAACATGCTACAATGAGGAGGACCGGGTGACAGGAGTTACGCGGTAGGGTTTGGGACTACGAAGACCGTGAAATGAGTGACGTAACACGCAAACATGAGCTAAAGCGGGCTGAAGCGGGGGCGTTCCTCCCACCGCTGGAAGCGGGTGGGCTTCCCGCCCTAAAGGGTAAACATCCGTGAAAAACGAGCAACTGGTTGAACGTTCGGTTTGCATATCAACCGCGTAAGTCCTGGCACAAAGTACAAAAACTTTTGTGAAAAAGAAAAAGATGTACCATGCTGCCGCAGGCGAATCTGACGTTCATCGGGCGAAATGTCCCGTTTGAATGCCCACTGCGTAACTCCTGTTGCTTGAAGAAACGAAAGGAGCGACCCATGAGTAGTGTCGCCGAGACACCCCGCCATGCCTTTTTTCTGGCGGGGAAGTGGCAGACGGGGGCAGAGCAGTATGAAGTGCGCAGCCCCTACGACCAGACGGTTGTCGGGGTGGTCAGTCGGGCCGGGCCCGCCGAACTGGAGCAGGCGATCCAGGCGGCGGTAACGGCGTTTGCGACCACGCGCAGTCTGCCCGCGCACCAGCGTGCCGCCATCCTGCGCGCCATCTCCGAGACCATCCGCGCGCGGCAGGAAGAGCTGGCGCGCAGCATTGCGCAGGAGGCGGGCAAGCCGATCAAGCAGGCGCGGGCCGAGGTGCAGCGCAGCATCTTTACCTTTGCCTATGCTGCGGAGGAGGCCGGCCGGCTGCCGGGAGAACTGCTGAACCTGGATGCTGCGGCGGTCGGGGAGCACCGGCAAGGGCTGGTGCGGCGCTTCCCCATCGGCCCGATTGCCGCCATCACGCCGTTTAACTTTCCGCTGAATCTGGTGGCGCATAAATTTGCCCCGGCGATTGCCGCCGGCTGCCCCATTGTTCACAAACCGGCCTCGCAGACGCCGATCACCGCGCTCAAGCTGGCCGAGATCGTTGCCGAAGCGGGCTGGCCGGCCGGGGCATTAAGCGTCCTGCCCATGCGCAGCCAGGATGCCGCGCCGCTGGTTGAGGATGCCCGCCTGAAGTTGATAACCTTCACCGGCAGCCCGGCGGTGGGTTGGGCGATCAAAGATCGGGCGGGGCAGAAGCGGGTCTCGCTGGAGTTGGGCGGCAACGCCGGGGTGATTATCCACCAGGATGCCGATCTGCAGTTGGCAACGCAGCGCGTGGTTGTGGGTGGCTTCTCTTACGCCGGGCAGTCCTGCATCAGCGTGCAGCGCGTATTTGTGCATACCGCCGTCTACGAAGAGTTTATGGAGCAGTTTGTGCCCGCCGTGCGGGGTCTCACGGTTGGCGCGCCGCTGGATGAAGCGAGCGATCTCTCGGCGCTGATTACCGCCGACGATGGCGCGCGGGTGGCGGAGTGGCTGGCAGAGGCGCGCGCCGCCGGGGCGGAAACGCTGGTCGGTGGCAGCGTCGCGGGCGGAGTGGTGCAGCCGACGGTGCTGGTCAAGGCCGGGCCGGAGTTGCGGGTCAACTGCCGGGAGATATTCGCCCCGGTTGTCACTGTGCAGACCTACAGCGCGTTTGATGAGGCGCTCCAGGCGGTAAACACTAGCGACTATGGCCTGCAGGCGGGCGTCTTCACCAATGACCTGAAGCTGGTCTGGCGGGCCTACGCCGAACTGGAGGTGGGCGGGGTGATTATCAACGATGTCCCGACCTGGCGCGTGGATCATATGCCCTACGGCGGGGTCAAGCAGAGTGGCTTCGGGCGCGAAGGTCTGAAGTATGCCATCGAAGAGATGACTGAGCCGCGCCTGCTGGTGCTCAATCTGGGATAAGATCAGGATGCTATGACCAGCACAGAGCCATCTGTTTGTATTATCACACTGAACTGGAATCGCTGCCGGGATACGCTGGCATTCCTGGAGTCCTGCCGGCAGTTGACCTACCTGCGTCACACACTGGTCGTGGTTGATAACGCCTCCAGCGATGGCTCGGTCGCCGCAATTGCCGCGCAGTTTCCGCAGGTGACGCAACTGGTCAACCCGCAGAACCTGGGGTTTGCCGCCGGGATGAATGTCGGTCTGCGCTATACGCTGGCGCAGGGAGCGGATTATCTGTTTGTTGCCAACAATGATACGCTGCCGGCACCGGATATGCTTACGCAACTGCTGGCGACGGCCCGCACGCATGCCGCCGATATCGTTTCGCCCGCGATCTACTATGCCGACAGCCCGCAGCGTCCCTGGTCCCTCGGCGGGTGGCGGAACCCGCTTACGCTGGAGGTTGCCAAAGCGCGGGCGTTGCGCCGGGCCAACGGCGCTCCGACGCCCTTCGCGGTCGATTTTGTCCCGGCCTGTGGACTGCTGATCCGGCGGGAGTGCCTGGAGCGGGTCGGCCTGTTTGATGAGCGCTTTTTTATGTACTACGAAGATATGGATTTTTGTCTCCGCGTGCGCCGGGCGGGCTGTCGCATCATGGTTGCGCCTGGTGCGCGGATGTGGCATAAAGTCGCCGTCAGTTCGGGGGGCAGCGACTCACCGGGCGAGCGGTATCATATGGCGCGCGCCAGTGTCCAGTTTTTTCGGAAGCATGTGCGCGGCCCGCGCCGGCTGCTGGTTGTTCCCTTCCGGGCCGGTAGCGCCATCAAGACAACTACCCGCCTGCTGCGGCAGGGCCGGCGGCAAGCCGCCCGGGCCTACCTGCGCGGCCTGGGACATGGAGTTATCCAATGAAACAATCCCAACAGATACAACCCGTCAAGACGCTCCCGCCCGACTATCACCTGCATGGCACGCTGGACCTGTCGAAAAACAAAGCCGCGCTGATCGGCCTGAATATCGCCGCCCTCATTCCGCTGGTGCTGTTTGGCTGGCTGGCGCTGCGGTTGCTGCCGCTCCTGCGCCCCGCCGATACGTCACAGGTGCTGCGCTTTGGCGTGGTCGGCATGCTGCAACTCCTGGCGATCCTGCTGGGGCTGTATGTCCTGATGATCATCCTGCATGAGGCGATCCATGGGCTCTTCTTCTGGATCTTTACGCGGGAGCGCCCGCGCTACGGGTTTAAGGGTTGGTATGCTTATGCCGCCGCGCCCGACTGGTACCTGCCCCACCGGCAGCATATGGTGGTCGGGCTGGCACCGCTCGTGCTGATCACGCTGGTGGGGTTTGCGCTGGTGCCGGTGGTGCCGCTCCCCGTTGTGCCCATGCTGCTCTACATCGTGGTCATGAATGCCGCCGGCGCAGTGGGTGATATGGCGATGGTGGCATGGCTGGCAGTGCAACCCCGTGGCACGCTGGTGCAGGACACCGGCGATGCGATTGCGTTGTTTCGTAGTGGGTAGTTCGTAATCTGTCGTCCGTCGTCCGTCGTCCGTCGTCCGTAATCGGTAGTGCTTTCAGCAGTGGTGCCGACATGCCACGGAACACCACCGTGTCTGCTGCGTTTCAATAATGAAACGCCCTGTGTCAGGCACCACCAGGCCATAGCAGCATCCCGTCATTGTCCCTTTCGCCCCCTTCGCCCCCTTCGTGCCCTTCGTGGTCCCGCTCGCTACTGATCACCTGCCCGACTCGGCAAAAACAAAAAATCGCGCTGCGCGCTGCGCGCGGTGGGGAAGGGGAAACGTCCCCTTCCCCACACCCCATCCCCAGTTTCAGAACACAGAACACAGGAAACAGAACACAGAAAACCGACGCCGGTGCTGTATTCCTACATCGGTGCATCACCTGTCACTCGTCACTCATCACTACCCGGCAGGGGGGAATGACTGGCAAGCCGCAGGCCGTCGTAGAGGTTGCGGTCGTGCGGGCTGAAGCTGAGGTTGCGGAGCGCCCCGCGGACGACCCTTTGCTCGTTGAACCACGACCCACCACGTAGCATTCGTCCGCCTTCTCCCGCCAGATACTCCGCGGTCCACTCGTCCTCAACAGCGTACGGATAATCTTTTGTCCACCGCGTCGCGGTCCACTCCCAGACATTGCCGGCCATATCCAGCGCGCCGTAGGGACTCGCCCCTTCGGGGTAACTGCCCACCGGGGTGGTTGTGCCAATGCCGGCTTCCTCGGTGTTGCACCGCCCTTCTTTCCAGGTATTGCCCCAGGGCCAGATGAACCCATCGGGGCCGCGCGCAGCCTTTTCCCACTCGGCCTCGGTTGGCAGCCGCAGCGCCTGCCCGGTCTGCGCGCTGAGCCAGCGGGCATAGGCTACTGCCTCGAACCAGCTTACACACACCACCGGCTGGTCAGCGCCGTTCCACTCGGCGTCATCCCAACGACAGGGTGCGGTAATCCCTTCCTCCTCGCGCCACTCCCAACCCACATCGGTCCAGTAGTCCTGATTCGTGTAGCCGTCGCCCGCCACAAAGGGGCGGAACTGGGCATTGGTCACGGGCGTTTTGCCAATCCAGTAGGTCGGTAACTCCAGCCGGTGCTGCGGTTTTTCGGCGTTATAGGCCAGGGTGTCCGCGTCGCTGCTGCCCATCAGGAAGGGACCGGCGGGGATTTTGACCATGTCGGGGAGTGATGGGTGCCGCGTAGCACGATTATCGGCAGGTATCGCCGGTAAGGTGGGTGATGTGTCCACGACCGGCTGGGTAGTGGCGTGGAGTGTGGTCGTTTCGGGGGCAGCCGGTGGCGGGGGCACCGGCTCCAGCGCATCGGCAATCTGCTCGGCCATCTCTGCCAGCCGGTCGTGGACCTCCGGCAGATCAAACGAGCGTCGCCGCAGTCTGCGCCAGTCAATATACTGGCGGGCGGCGAGGGTCTGCGCCAGCGGATCACTCGCCTGTAGTGCCGGATTTTCCAGGGCGGGCACCCGGATATAATAGACCGGCAAAACCAGGTCGTTGCGGCCCAGGGCGGCCTCGCGCCGCAGGAACTGCTCCAGTTCATAGCGGCAGAAGCGACTGGTGAAAAAACCTGGCGTCAGGATGGGCAGAAAGAAGGTGATGCTTGCCAGGGCCGCATCAATGCGCGCCTCAAAGGACTGGCCCCACTTGATATCCTCCGTGTCCTGGAAGATATGGAAGGGTCGTCCGGTATAGGCGCGCACCTCGCGGCTGAGGCGCTCCCGCAAGTCGGTCAGATAGGCTCCGTCGTTTTCATCATCGAAGCGCGTGTAGCTCATTAGCGCGTCTGGCGGCGGCCCGGTCATACGCTGTTACTCTCCGGCTATGGGTTCGTTCGTCCGGCGCAAGCCTATGGCTGGCAGTATACCATATGCGCTCACCAGATAAGAACGTAGATGGATTGGGGATTGGGGGACAGATTGGTGACTGGGGCGACGTGTCTCGCGGCGTGGGGATGGTACTG
>DAOTUI010000167.1:0-47874 GCA_034437035.1 Chloroflexaceae bacterium | reverse complement strand
GCAGTGCATCACCGGCTGCCGCATCAATCGGCGGAAACAGTATCCCAACACCTATCAACTGCTGTTGGATGCGAGCCTATTGGGCATTGGGATGCCGGACGGGCAGGCTTAGCTTAATGCGTATGGGTGTGACGGCGACGGCCCCCAATCACATCTGGGCGATTGACATCACGTATATCCGCCTGACTGGGGGCTGGCTGTACCTGGTCGCCGTGCTGGATCTGTACGCCCGCTATGTGGTGAGCTGGGCGCTGGATGACACGATGGCCGAAGCCGTTGTCCTGGACGCCGTGGATCGGGCGCTGGCCCAGGCCACGCCGCAGATCTGGAACAGCGATCAGGGCAGTCAGTTCACCAGCCCGCAGTATACCAGCCGCCTGGAGGCCGCGGGTGTGCGCATCAGCATGGATGGCCGAGGCCGGGCGTTTGACAACATCTTTGTCGAACGCCTCTGGCGCACGGTCAAATACGAGGATATCTATCTGCATGACGAGCCGCATCCGCGGGCGGTGCGCACCGGTCTCGATCAGTTTTTTCGCCGCTATAACGACCGACGGCCGCATATGGCACTCGACTATGCGACACCGGCCGCCATCTATGTCGGTTCCAGGGCCGTGCCGCATGCGTGAGCCGTGCCCATACGGACGGCAGACGCCTCCGGCGGCCTGCCATGACCTGCCCATAGCAAGCCAGACGGTCCGCGGCGGTGGGTGCCGATGCGGATCAGCCGTGCCGTGGGGCTGTGGACAGCTCACGGCAGGCATGTATCGGGGGCAGATGCCCGCCGGCAAGGACTACCTTGTGTCAAGCCTTTCGTGCATATGTACGGAACAAACTGGAGGAACAAGCGACCAATTTGGTGTCTTGACAAAGGGGTCCACTATATACTGGCTCTGGGGGTGGGGCAGTGATACGCAGGATGGCTTCATCAAAGAGGGCACGCAGGGCACCGTTCATGCACCACCATTGACTGCCGCGCCCTCTGAAGAACATCGGGCAAAGCTGCGGGTGCGCCACTACCGCTGCTTTGCTGATGTCACCATTCCTGACCTGGAGGCCACGCTCGCCGCCCCGTGATCACGCCGGCGAATGTGGATATGGATGACCGGCCACAATGAGCCGCTCGTTCCAGCAGATACATGCCAACACCACCGTAATGCTCGACGCGAATGTGCAGGTCTATACCCTGATGCCGTCGGCGCATCTGCACATTCCGTGTCGTGACCTGCTCGAATGGGGTGTGCGCGGTGACATCGTCCTCAAGACCAGTGTCTTCCTTGTCGCAGATGTCATTCACCGGGCGTTTGTTTGTCTATGCTCAGGTGGAATATGGGATAAGCTGATTTCACAGACAACATCGCTTGTGATCATACCGTCAATCACCGTAATGGCGCGGTGGACCCGCTCGGCAAGGGTGTTGTCGTGGGTGACGATGACAATGGTTTTGCCCTGCTCCACCAGATGCTCAAACAGTCTGAACACCGCGTTGGCTGTTTTGGTGTCCAGGTTGCCCGTCGGCTCGTCCGCAACAATTAACGGCGGGTCATTGGCCAGTGCGCGGGCAATGGCTACGCGTTGCTGTTGCCCACCCGACATGGCCGAGGGCAGCTTGTAGGCGTGATCGACCATATCCACGTCCTCCAGCAATTTCAGCGCGCGCGTGCGCCGCTCACTGCTGCTCATCCGGCGACAAAACGCCATCGGGAGAATAATATTCTCCAGGGCGGTCATCGTCGGGAGCAACTGGAAAAACTGGAAGACAATGCCTACGTTGCGCCCACGCCAGGCGGCTATCTGGTTCTCGGTCAGCGTGTGAACTGCGGTATCCCCCACCAGTACCTCGCCGGAGGTTGGACGATCAATGCCCGTTACCATATTGATCAATGTCGATTTTCCACTCCCTGACTTGCCGATGATTGCGGCGAACTCGCCTGCGCTCACCTGCAGATCAATGCCCTTCAGAGCGGTGAAATCGCCGGCCTCGCTGCGATAGGTCTTCACAACCTGGCGCAGTTCGATAAACTGCCGATTGCCGTAACGGTAATGTCCATTTACCGCAGTTCCGGCTTGTGTCTTATGATTGCGCCGGCGACCAAACATGCCAACCTCCCGTCAATCAATCAGGAGCAGCCAGACAACTTCTACCGATGTGTTGTCATCGCCACAATGCACACCGAGGCAGCGATGCTACACGGGAATGTGCCGCCGGTGCGCCTATTGCGCCTGTTCCCGCTGATGGCTGGTTTGCCGGCACATTGATTGGTATTATAGTGCCTGTTCCAGCTTTTGCGTTAGGAGTTGCAAAACGGCTGTGCGCGCTGAGTTGATAAAGAAATGTCCGCCCGGAAAGATCTGAACGTGACAGGCACGGCTGGTCTGTTGCTGCCATCCTTCAAGCTCTTCCCGACGGATTGCGGCATCTGCCTCCCCGCCGAGGGCCACAATCGGACAGTCGAGCGGGGGCTCCGCGCGATAGGTATAGGTATCGCAGACAGCAAAATCGGCACGCAGATTCGGCAGCACCATGCGCAGCAAGTCGGGCTGTTCTAGAATCTCCGGGGGCGTGCCCTCCAGTGTGCGGAGCTTCCGGATCAGCTCTTCTTCCGTGAGCATATAGGTTGTCGGGTCAGGGTCGGGCAGGTGTGGGGCGCGGTGGGCCGAAACAAACAACCAGTTGGGACTGATGGTGTAGGTCCGGCGCAGTAATCGCACCAGTTCAAAGGCGACCAGCGCCCCCATGCTATGTCCGAAGAGCGCAAATGGTTTATCCAGATAGGGATATACTCCCTCGGCAAGCGCCTGGGTCAGCCGGCGCATGCGCGATAGTGCCTGCTCATGCACGCGCGTGCCATGTCCCGGCAGTTCCAGGGGGGAGAGCTCGATGCTTGCCGGCAGCGTGTCGGCCCAGGGACGGAACAGCACAGATGAACCGCCCGCATGCGGGAGACAAAACAGCCGCATACGCGCGCCTGGATTGGAAACTGCGTAGGGAAACCAGGTATGATCCATAATAGAGGTTGCTCCTCCCGTGATAGAAACCATGCAGACAACTGCTGCCTGCTCATTCGTATGTCAGCACTTCGCGCACACTGAGGCGGGCGGCCCGCCAGGCAGGCAGAAAACTTGCCGACGCTGCCAGGATGATTGCTATGAGAAGCCAGAGTAGTGCGCCACCAGTACCGAAGGTATAGCGCAACGGAGCATTCAAGAAAGCTGCGCCGACCAGATCGCTAATGACTTTGCCCAACGGGTACGCGCCGAGAATGCCCATGCCACTGCTTATCAACCCGATGAAAATCCCCTCGCTGATCACAATCTGCAAAATGTCGTGGTTTAGCGCGCCAACCGAACGCATAATGCCGATTTCGCGGGTGCGTTCTATGACGTTCAGGCTCATGGTGCCGGTCAGGCCGATGCCGCCGACCATCACAATGATGATTGCCATCATAAAACTGGCGCTGGTCGAGATAGTAAACAGTGCTTCGAGCTGGGCGCGTTTTTCGGTGCGGGTTTCAATGGAAGATACAAATGTTCCGGTGTGGCGGAAATAGGCTTCAAGTTGGGTCCGCATTGCTTCACGCGACTGACGCTCGTCCTCTGCCAGGTGCAGTACCAGCCGATTGGCGTGGCCGGGATCGCGTGTTGCACGGGCAAGGTAGTCATGGTTGACATAAGCAATTGAGCCGTTCAACTGCCCGCTGATAATGCCGACCACTTGCCAGGTAATTTCCCGGCTGTCGATTTTGAGGGTGAGCATGTCGCCCACCTGAATATCGGGCTCGTCACGTAGGATATCGCTATTGATAACAATGGCATGTTCGTCTTCCGGCAGCAGCCAGCGCCCCTCCAGTACCACCGGCTCGATAAAGTTGCTGCCTGCCGTGGGCGCAATGATGCGGATGTTTTCATTTTCGCTGCCGTCAGGGCGCAACCGGAACGCATCTTTCACGTTCCAGCTTTCCACCACAGCCACCCCTGGTAGCGCCAGGAGGTTATGCTCCATACGTTTGATCAGATAGGGCTCATAAAAATTCACCTCAATGTCATACTGCCAGTAGCGGGTAATATCGTCCAGCGTACTGAACAGTGAATTGTAGACGCTAAACACACTGACAAACATCGCACCACCCAGCGAGAGCGTGATCAGGGTCAGCAGTAGGCGGCCCTTGCGTCGCACCGTGTTGCGCAACGCGAGGAGCAGCGGATAGGGCAGCAGCGTGATCTGCTGGAGCATGCCGTCAATACCGCGACTCCCGGCGCTTTTTCCGGCCTGCCCCTGGCTGCTCAGCGCCTCGCGTACCGTGATACGTGTGCCTGCCAGCACCGGGTAGAGTGCCGTCAGCAGCGGTGTACCGACGCCTACTGCTCCCATACGTAAGATGAGCGGCAGGGGCACCATAAACTCGTTCAGGTGAAAGTTGAACAAATTGAGCAGCAGATAGCAAAAGCCATAGGCTCCCAGGGCACTGAGCGGTAGGGCGCTCACGGTGGCGATAGTGCCGAAGAGCAGCACCAACATCAGATAGATCAGCAGAACCTGGCCGCGTCCTGCGCCGAGCGCCTTCATAACGCCAATCTGGCGGGTTTGCTGCGTCAGTAGCGCGCCAATCGTGTTGACCACCAGGAACCCGCTCAGGATAAGCGACAGCCAGCCAAACAGACTGAGCATAACCATGAGTGTCTGGAGCAGATCATTCAGGGGGTGCTGCCCCGGCTGCGCAACCAGCGCACCGAAGACCGTCACACCGTTGCCCTCAATCCGCTCATCGCGCACGGTTGCGGCAACATCCAGTGCCGCCGCGCGGTCGTAGGGGTTTGCTGCGCCGATGAGGTAGAGCTCATTAAAGCCGCGCTGCTCGCCTAGCCACTCCAGCGTATCCATCGTAATATAGCCATAGCCCTGCCCCATCAGCGACGGAGCGACCTGGGCCGTGTCTTCTACCAGGCCGGCAACGGGTAGCCGGCGCTGCTTGTCGCCCGGCGTTTCCACCAGAAGGGATGCGCCCACCTGCGTGTTCAGGTAATCCAGCGTTGCGCGTTCGAGCAACACGGCGCGCCGGGGTGGTGGCCATGCGCCGCTGATCGACGTAATTGTGTTGATGCGGATATCATCATAATCATCAACCGCATAGAGGATGAGCGTGCGCCATTCGTTGTCGTCCACCAGTACCCGCGTGGTCAGGCGATAGCGGGCATCCGCCTCACCAACGACCGGCATATTGCGTACAGCGCGCAGCAGATCCTCCTGAAACAGACTGGTGTTCAGACGGGCACCGGGCGGGTTCACCGCCATGTAGCTGTTGTGAATATTGCGCGATAACACGACCTGCGATATCGCCATGGTAGCGACGGCAAAGACGCCCAGGGCAATCGAGAGCACAACCAGCAACGTGCGCATCTTGTTACTGCTCAGGTCGCGGAATACTTTTTGTATACGCGGGTCATCGATCATCGGCAATTCCACCCGGTTATTGCTGGGTTCCCATGAATGCGCCTGGTTATTCCTCTGCTGTTGCGTCCGGTGCGGGTTGCCCGGTCAGGGCGTCCGTTTGCTGCCGGTCGCGCAGGAGATGCAAGCCCATCAGGATATACCATGCCGGCCCCAGAAAACTGCCCAACAACACGCCTATCAGAAACAGCGGCTTTGAGCGGAACGCCTGCCCCAGCATAATCGCCACATACATTAACCCGCCCAGCGCGCCGGTATAAGCCAGGTAGCGCGGCCATACACCCGATCGGATTGCCAGGGTGTTAACCAGCGTGAGCCAGGCACCCACGCCACCATACCCAAAGCCTAACGGATCAAGGTCAGTAATTGGTATCATCAGGTCGGCAAACGTCTGTTGGACCGCCGGGTCGCTCTGTTCATGGATCCGAACCGTTTCGGCTGCTATAACAAATGAGCGAAAATCCTTGACCGCAATCAGCGCAAAAGCCAGCATTCCCACCGCGCTTGACCAGCGTGTCAGGCTTTGGTTCTCGATTTCGACCCGCTGCCCTACCGCCTGAATTGTGGCAAGACCAAACAGACTGCCGATACCAAAGGACATTGTTTCGACCCGGGTCCAGATTGGTTCCTGTGCCACGGCCTGCAGTGCCTCCGCCGGAGTTGTCGCGCGTAGTGCCGGATTGCGCGCGGCAGCAATGCCAACCGGAATGTAGGACAGCCCCAGGATAATTGAACTGATGCCCCCAAAGATGTCGCGTTTTTGGGAATGCATGGCACGCCTCCTTCTAACGATGCTTCACACTGTCGATATTTGCCAGCTCTTCTGCCACCGTCTTGATCACCGACTGCTGTAACGTATTCACGAAAAAGTGTCCCCCCGCAAATGCGTGCATTTTAAATACCGCACTGGTCTGTTCGCGCCAGGGTTCGATATGTTCGGGGGTTGCAATAGCATCATCCGTACCGCTCAATGCTGCAATTGGACATTCCAGTGGGGCATCGGGCACGTAGGTGTAGGTGTCACATAGGGTAAAATCGGCGCGCAACGCCGGGAGCAGCAGTTCCATCAGTTCGCGGTGCG
Source organism: Chloroflexaceae bacterium (assembly GCA_034437035.1). Lineage (GTDB taxonomy): Bacteria > Chloroflexota > Chloroflexia > Chloroflexales > Chloroflexaceae > CAKZQX01. The sequence continues at coordinate 41,344 of DAOTUI010000167.1, read as the reverse complement.
CGACGACTTCGCGGGGTGTCCCATTCATATCGCTTAACCGGGCGATAAACTGGGCATCCGGCAGATGATAGATGTGCGGGCGCATCTCGGGAAGCTGCGGGGCACGATGCCCGGAAACCAGCAGATGCACCGGAAGCGGTAACTGCCGGCGGCGCAGGTAGCGCGCCAATTCGTAGGCGATCATCGCCCCCATGCTATGCCCAAAGAAGGCAAACGGCAGTGGGGTAAAGGTGGCAAGCTCGTTTGCCAATACTGCCGACAGTTCGTCCAGGCTGGTGTGCGGTGAGTCAAACAGCCGGTCTTCGCGGCCGGGCAACTTGACCGGGCAGACCTCGATCCACTCCGGCATAGCGTCGAGCCATGCGCTATAGATCGCCGTGCCACCCCCCGCATAGGGAAAACATATCAGGCGTAACGCGGCAGCGGGCCGGGAGCGCGGGCGCGTGATACAGGTCTTTGTGTTCGTGGCCGGGTGCATTCCAATCTCCCTCTCAGTTTGTCTACACAGTTGCGTCCATGCGCTCACGCAGCGAGCGCGGGCGCATGTCGGTCCACACTTCCTCAATGTAGGCCAGACATTCTTCACGTGTGCCATGCTTCCCGGTATCGCTCCAGCCAGGTGGATTCTCACGTTCGCGCGGCCAGATTGAATACTGCTCTTCGTGGTTGACTACCACTTTGTACTGAATAGTTTCGTCGCTCATAGCATGCTCCTTCTTGTTTGGTAGGTACACGCTGTACAGGAACAAAGAACAACCAGGGGTGCAATGGCGCTGGAACGGGCGCACGTTGTTCTATGTGGCTTTGTTCGATGTTTTCTGCATAGCGTGCGCTATTCGTTCGATTAGATCGGCAGGTTTGCCGGTGTCGGATCAGCCAGTGGGCTTCCATCGCCGGTATTCGGGACTGCATCGGGCAGATCTTCTTCGACTCGCCGCAGGGGCGCGTAGAGATAGCCCGGCAATACCGCGCCCAGCGTAAGGCCCCCGATGATGATAAACATCAGGCCGATGCCGCGCCCCGGCCCGGTGCCGATAACCTGACCGACCGTGCCCGCCAGTGGTCCCCCCGCTACCAGCAGCGGATTGAAGATCCTATCTGCGAGCAACCCGGCGCATACATACGCGACCGGCGCGCTGGTCTGGGCCAGGATGCGCCCGATGGCAAATGCCCGCCCCTGCATATCGGCCACCACCTTGCGCTGCAAGAGCGCCTGCACACAGCCATTGAGAATAGGCAGGCTGAAGAGCAATAGGAAGCCGCCCACTGCAATGAACAGCACGGAAGGCTGGAGTCCTACCACAATCAGGGCAACACCAAACAACAGAACGCTGCCATAGACACCCTGCATCAGGCGCTGCGGTCCACCCCATATGCCCAGCAGAATGCTGCTGACCAGCATGCCGCTGCCCGCGATTGAGGTAGCAATGCCGAGTACCCGTTCGGTGGTAAAGGAGAGCACCATCGGACCAACCAGGACCACAAAAAACCCAAACAGAAAGTTGACCAGTGCCAGAAACAGCATCAACCCCAGCAAGCCCTGGCGCTCCGTCAGATAACGCCAGGCGTGCCATAGTTCGTGCCGGATCGCGCCCCGGCCGGCGGCTCCTTCAGCGCTCACTGCGGGCCGGGGGAAGCGCACCAGCAGCAGGATGCAGGCGCTGCATATGAAAGTGACCACATCCAGCACCAGGATGCCCGACAGGCTGATCAGTGGCAGCATAATCCCGGCAAGCACTGGTGAGAGGATATACTCGGCCCCCAGCGCAATTTGCAACATACTGTTGGCCCGTACATACTGCTCTCGCGGTACCAGTAGTGTGATCGACGCCAGGAATGCCGGCTGCTGGAAGGCCAGCAGCAGCGAGAGCACCGCTGTTGCCAGGTAGGCATGCCAGAAAAGCAGTTGCCCGATTGCGACCAGCAGCAGCAGGCCCAGGATTGTCAGCAGTGAGCCGACATCTTGCACCAGCATGACAATACGCCGATCCCAGCGGTCAACCAGTACCCCGGCAAGTGGCGAGATGAGTAAGCCCGGCAGGGTGCGAAACAGCATAATCAGGGCAAACAGCAGGGCCGAGCCGGTTTGCTCAAATATCCAGACCCCGAGCGCAAAGGTGGTGAGCCCGGAACCGATAATCGAGACGAGTTGCCCGATCCAGACGAACATAAATACTTTTGGATTGACCGGCAGTTGCGCACTGGTCATAGCCTATCTCTTCCTGCTTATCACCTGGGGTCAGGCAAAAAGCGCTGGTTGCGAAAGTACGCAAGATATGTTTCGAGCAGGCGGACATCTAGCGGCGGGCAGGTCAGGCCGGTGCCTGCCAGAGCCTGCCGGGTGCGACGATCGTCAAAGGGAACATGTTCTTCCCAGTCTTCCAGGTTGCCCCGGCTTAACAGCGGGAGCAGCGGATAGGCGGCGCTGGTTTGATCCTGCTGCGCCCGTTCGAGCAGCGTTTGCCGCCAGGTCTCGGTCGGCAGCACGGTTGCCGTGTAGCCAAGCCGGTTGATAATCTGGTGAAAATCGCGCAACGGCAGGATGTGCGCATTGAACAGGTGGAAATTTTGTCCCCAGGACGCAGTACGCTGCGACAGGGCAACAATCGACTGGCTGACATAATCCACCGGCGCAATGCTGATCAGCATATTCATATCGGGCACGCTGCCCACCTCCAGCGCTGCCTTGACCATGCGCCAGAAGAAGTCGTCCGTCTGGCAGGCGCCGGTCTGGCTGTGACCGCCAACGCGCCCCACGCGATAGATAGCGATCGGCAGGCCCCGCGCGCGTGCCTGGTTGAGCATGTGTTCCGCTACCCATTTGCTCTGGGTGTAGCCGGTCGGCAGCGTGTTGCCGTGCGCCGGTATGTCGTCTTCCCCGATAGCTGTGCGCCCATCTGCATCGGCCGGCGCGAAGACATAGAGCGTCGAGACAAAATGGACCGGCTTGACGGTATGGGTACTCGCCAGGCGTAGCACTTCGTGGGTGCCACGCACATTGGGCGCTTTCAGTTCGGCATAAGGATAGATAAAGTTGACCAGCGCCCCGTTGTGATAAATGCTGTCGATCGTCTGCCCAAGTTCCGCGAACCGCTCCGGCGCAAGCCCGAGTAGCGGTTGGGCCAGATCGCCCGGCACGGGAATAATCCGTTCGCTGAAATGATCGTCCCAGACCAGGTAGTGCTCCAGGTTGGCCTGAATGCGCCGGCGTGCTTCCGCAACCGTTGCCGCGCGTACCAGACAGTAGACTTCGGCCTGGGTCTGGCGCAGCAAATCGGCGAGCAGGAACGCGCCCAGAAAGCCGGTTACGCCTGTGAGCAGCACGCGCCGGGCCATATGCTGCGGATCGGCAGGGCGCGCCTGACCGATGCCAATTGTTGCATCCAGCGCGGCTTCTGGCTCAAGGTCGATCTCCAGCGCGGCCTGTGCTGTTCCGGCCTGCATCTGCTCGATGGCCCGGGCCATTCCCGCAATAGTTGGCTGTTCAAACAGCAGACGGAGCGGTAACTCGACCTGCAGCGTGTCGCGGATGCGGAAGATAAACCGGGTTGCCAGTAGCGAATGCCCGCCCAGATCGAAGAAGCTGTCGTTCATGCCCACCCGTTCTACCCCGAGCAGTTGACCACACATAGTCGCCAGCGCTTCCTCCAGCGGTGTGCGAGGCGGCACATAGGTCTGTTTCAGGTCGCGTCGATCGGTGGCAGGTGCGGGCAGCGCCTTGCGATTGACCTTGCCGTTGGGTGTGAGCGGCAGTGCATCCATGGGGACAAAAACCGCCGGAACCATATATTCGGGCAGCCGCTCTTGCAGGAAGGCGCGCAGTTCTTGTGGGTTGAGTACCGGAGCCGCGGCTCCATCTACTTCAACCGGCACCAGATAGGCCACCAGCCGTTTGTCGCCGGGCCTGTCCTCCCGGGCCAGCACCACCGCCTCGCGCACCGCCGGGTGGGCCGCCAATACCGCCTCGATTTCCCCCAGTTCGATGCGAAACCCGCGGATTTTCACCTGGTGGTCGATGCGCCCCAGGAACTCAATCGCCCCATCCGGCAGGTAGCGCACCAGGTCGCCCGTGCGGTAGAGCCGCTCGCCCCCGCTTGGGCTGTACGGGTGCGGCACGAACTTCTCGGCGGTCAATGCCGGACGGTGCGCGTAGCCCCGCGCCAGCCCCACCCCGCCGATGTAGAGTTCCCCCGGCACACCCACCGGCACCGGCTGATAGTCCGGGTCGAGGATGTAAATCCGGATGTTGTGGATGGGATAACCAATCGGCACGCTCAGGCGCGGGTCGTTGCGCCGGCAGGGCCAGGAGGTGACATCCACAGCGGCCTCGGTCGGGCCATACAGGTTGTGCAACGCGACGGCGTCCAGGCGAGCAAAGAAGCGTTGCTGCAAGTCCATCGGCAGCGCCTCGCCACTGCAAATCACCCGCGTCAGGCTGGTGCAGGCCGCCGCGTTCGGCTCCTGGAGAAAGATCTGCAACATGGAGGGCACAAAGTGCAGGGTGGTTACCTGCTGTTGCTGGATGAGCCGCACCAGGTAGGCGCTGTCCTGGTGGCCGCCGGGCCGCGCGATAACCAGGGAGGCGCCGGTCAGCAACGGCCAGAAGAACTCCCAGACCGAGACATCGAAGCTGTAGGGGGTCTTCTGAAGCACGCGGTCAGCGGGGGTCAGGCCATAGGCGGCCTGCATCCAGCGCAGGCGGTTGACGATGGCGCGGTGGATGTTCTGCACGCCCTTGGGCCGCCCGGTGGAGCCGGAGGTGTAGATGACATAGGCCAGGTTGTCCGGCGTAATGGCGCTGGTGGGGTTGGTGGTAGGGAACGTCGTGAGTTGGGGTTCCACCGTGTCCAGGCAGACGGACGCCCCCTGCTGCTGGAGCAGGTCAGCGGTGGCAGGGGTATCGGTCAGGAGCAGGGGGTGGTGGGCGTCTTCCAGCATCATGCGCAGGCGGTCGGTGGGATAGGCCCGGTCAAGCGGGAGGTAAGCCCCGCCGGCTTTGAGGATCGCCAGCAGCCCGACCACCAGGTCGAGCGAGCGGTCGAGGCAGATGGCGACGACCGCTTCGGGGCCGACGCCCTGCTGCTGAAGCAGATGGGCCAGTTGGTTGGCGCGCGCGTTGAGGTCACGGTAGGAGAGCTGCCGGTCCGCAAAGTTGAGGGCAGGCGCGTCCGGAGTGCGGGCAACCTGGGCCTCAATCTGGTGATGCAGGCAGGTGGAGTGGTCGTAGGGCACGGCGGTGTCGTTGAAGTCGTGGAGGAGTTGCTGCTGTTCGGCAGGGGTGAGCAGCGGCAGGGCGCGCAGGTGCGCATCAGGGCGCGCCGCGATGCCGGTCAGCAGCATGCGCAGATGCTGCCCCATCCGGTCGATTGTTTCCGGCGCAAACAGGTCACGAGTATATTCCAACGAAAACTGCAGCCCTTCAGCCGTTTCCATGGCCGTTACCATCAGGTCAAACATAGCTGTGTCGTGGGGCGGCGTTTCCGGCGTACCAGTGACACCTGCCATATCCAGCGTCGGGAAAGGTGCGTTCTGCAGGACAAACATCACCCGGAACAGTGGCGAGTGGCTCAGGCTACGTTCAGGCTGCAATGCTTCGACCAGCTTCTCGAAAGGCAAATCCTGATGCTGGTAGGCTTCCAGGGCGGTAGTGGTCACGCGGCGCAGCAGTTCGCGGAACGTCGGCCGCCCCGACAGGTCGGTGCGCAACACCAGCGTATTGACGAAGAAGCCGACAAGTCCTTCAAGCTCAACGCGGTTGCGATTGGCGATGGGCGTACCGATAGCGATATCCGTTTGCCCGGAATAGCGATAGAACAGGGTGGTGAGTGCCGCCAGCAGCAGCGTAAACAGGGTGCCGCCCTCCTGCTGCGCCAGGCTGTGCAGTGCCGTCTGCACGTCGCGGGGTAGCACCATCTTCCGGCGCTGCCCGCGAAAGGAAGGCATGGCGGGAGCAGGGTAATCGGTGGGCAGTTCCAGGATGGGCGGTTCATCGCGTAGCTTGCCGGTCCAGTATTCCAGGTGCGGATCGAGTGCGCTGTTCTGTGCCAACTGCTGCTGCCAGTGGGCAAAGTCGGCATACTGAATGGGCAGTTCCGGCAGGGGTGAAGGCTGACCCGCAGCAAAGGCGCTGTAGAGTGCCGTCAGTTCGCGGATCAGCACACCCATTGACCAGCCATCCGCAATAATATGATGCATGGTCACGACCAGCATGTGTTCGTTATCAGCCAGGCGCAGCAACTGCATACGGATCAGCGGCACCTGGGTAAGGTCAAACGGCTGCTGATCCTGTGCGGTCATGTGCTCTCGCGCCGCTGCTGTGCGCTGGTCCGCCGGCAGATCGCGCAGATCCACCACCGGCAGATCAACGTCCAGGTCCGGTACAATCATCTGCACCGGCTGACCATCCACCGCGACAAACGCGGTACGCAGCGTTTCGTGGCGGCGTAAGATCTCACGCAAGCTCTGCGTAAGTGCCGTGATATCCAGGGTGCCGCTCAGACGCATGGCCTCGGTCATATTGTAGACATGCGTGCCGGGGAGCAGATGCTCCAGGAACCACAACCGCTGCTGCGCAAATGAGAGCGGTGCGGGTGCGTGATCTGGGCGGCGCGGAATAGTATAGCCGCCGGACTGTCCCGTACGCCATTTTTGGAGCAGGGCCTGCTTGGCTGATGATAGCTGGTCTTGTCGCCGGGCAACGCTTTCCTTGTTTGCCATACCTACCTCTCTCAGATACACGCTATTGCGGGCATCGTTACACCAGGTTCCGGGCCTCTTCTTCCGACATGGTTTCGAGTTTCTCCAGCAGCAGCGTTTCCAGTTTTGCGGCAAGCCGGCTGATAGTCGCATGTTCAAACAGCGTGTGCAGCGGCAGTTCCAGTGGGAACAGATCACGCAGTCGCGCGATCATCTGGGTGGCATGCAGTGAATTGCCGCCCAGCGCAAAGAAGTTGTCGTGGATACCGATCTGTCTGATGCCCAGCAGTTCCTGCCAGGTGTCGGCCAGCAGGTGCTCAATCTCGCTTGCGGGAGCCACATAGTCGGTTGCCAGGTCAGGGCGGCTGCCGCGTGCGGTAGGTAGCGCCTGGTAGTCGATGCTGCCGTCGGGCAGCAAGGGCAACCGCTCCAGCGGCAGAAATGTTGCGGGCAGCATTGCGGCATGCAATGTGCGGCGCAGGCGGGTATGCAGGTCATCGCGGGCGGGTAGGGTTCCGTTCTGCGCGACGAGGTAGGCAAGAAGCTGTCGGCTGCCGGTCTCCTGTGCGCCGACAACAACAACAACAGCGCGCTCAATTGCCGGGTGCTGCTCAAGCGCATGTTCAATTTCTTCCGGTTCGATGCGCACACCACGTATGTTCATCTGCCGGTCGCTCCGGCCCAGCAGTTCCAGCCGGCCATCAGGCAGGTAGCGCGCCCGGTCGCCCGTCCGGTACAGGCGCGCGTTCGGGTCTGCGTTGTACGGGTGGGGCACAAAGCGCGCGTCAGTTAGCGCAGGCTGGTTGACATACCTTTGCGCCAGGCTCTCGCCACCGATGTAGAGATCGCCCGGTAGTCCTATCGGCACAGGTTGCAGCGCGGGATCAAGCACATACGCGCTGGTATTGCCCACAGGATATCCGATGGTGCGTGGCGCGGTGCCGGGTTGCCAGGTAAAAGCGCTGGTCAGGGTCGCCGTTTCGGGGGTGCCGTAGACAACCAGACAGCTTGCGGCGGCAGAGAGGATTGCTTCATCCTTGACTGTGACCGGGGCATCGTACAGCAGGATAAGCTGCCGTGCTGCCACTGTTTCCGCCGATAGCCCCGGCAGCGCTGAGGTGGGTAGCGGCAGGTGGGTAAGCTCATACTGGCGGGCGATACGCTGAAGATCAGCATCCAGCAGCCCGGATGCCTGCGGGTCCAGGCAGAGCGCCGCCCCCGCCGACCAGGCCAGGCATAGCTCAAAGAGGGCACTTGCCAGACCCGGCGGCGAAACCAGCAGAACCCGACTGGTGGGCTGCAGAGCGAACGTTGCCTGCTGTGCCGCAACCAGATGCGTCAGCGCGCTGTGATCGAGCGTCACCAGACCCGGTTGACCAGTGGGCAGTGATAGGGGCACCTGGTATGCCGGGTGCGCCGCGTCGATTGCCGGCATCGCTGTCGCGCTGTATCCGTCAGGTTGGAGCGCGGCTTCGCTGTCCAGGCAGATAATCTGCGCGGGCAGATCGTGCAGGTAGGCCGCCAGTTCCGAGCGTGTCAGCAGCAGGCCCGCCGGTGCCAATGTGAGCAGTGCCGCGATCCGCTCCGGCGGCGTGTGGGGGTCAAGCGGCAGCACAGCGCACCCGGCTTTGAGCAACGCCAGCAGGCCGATTAGCAGTTCGGGAGCGTGATCCATATAGAGCGCCACGGTAGCACCCGGTACGACACCGCGTGCCTGAATGCTCTGTGCCACCCGATCGGCCCGCCGGTTCAGGTCGCCGTACGTCAACTGCTGCTCGCCCGCCAGCACTGCCGGAGCATCCGGGGTGCGGGCTGCATGCGCTTCAACCAGGTGATGGAGGCGGCGCTCCCGGTCATACTCCAGGCGGCGGCTGTTCCAGTCGATGAGCAGGGTCTGCCGTTCTTGCTCCGTCAACATGGACATATCGCCCAGGCGTTGCTCCGGGTTGTCGGTGATCTGCTCAAGCAGTCGGGTGAAATGGCGGGCGATCAGACTGATGCCGGTAACTGGAAAGCGGCGGCGGTCGTACTTGATCCGGAGTGTGATGGGGTTGCCCAGCACAACCAGCAGCGTTAGCGGAAAGTTCGTCCAGCTCATCGGGCGCATATCGCGCAGTTCCAGGTTGCGGCTGATCCCTTTGAGCGCCGTTTCGTCCACATAGTTCACAATCACAATACTCTCGAACAGGCGCAGACCCGGCGGCACCTCGCTCCACTGCTGAATCTGCGGCATGGGAACATGTTCATACCGGCGGGCCTGCAGTTCGCCGGCCTGCAACTCGCGCAGCCAGGGCAGCAGCGCTGTCTCCGGCGATATCCGCACGCGGATCGGCAGATTATTGATAAACTGCCCGATCATGGTTTCGACGCCTGCCAGGTTCGCCGGACGACCGGAAACCGTGCCGCCGAAGATGACATCGTGCTGCCCGCTGTACAGACTGAGCAGTAGTGCCCAGGTGCCCGCGATAAGTGTGGTGAGCGTAATTTGCTGCCGGCGCGACAGTTGGTTGAGGGCTGTCGTGGTTGCCTCCGTCAGCGCATACGCTTCTTCCGCATAGCCCGCTGGTAGGGTAAGTTGTTGCTCCGGCGCGGCTTCGATGCCGATCGGCGTGGGCCGACGAAAGCCCTGCAAGCGCTGCCGCCAGAACTGTTCGGCTTCGGCCTGATCCTGCTGTTGCAGCCAGGCGATATAGTTGCGGAACGGGCGCGCAGCCGGCGGATGCGTTGGCTGCCCCGCGTACAACGTATCGTACAGTTCAAACAGTTCTTTGAGTAGCAGTGAGCCGGACCAGCCATCAAGCAGAATATGGTGGCGGCTCCAGACAAACCAGGATAGATCATCGGCTATCCGGATCAGCGTGATGCGCAACAGCGGAGCCTGCCCCAGGTGAAAATCCTGGGTGCGATCAGCCGCGAGCAGCCGCTCCAACGCGGCCTGCTGTGCCTCCGGCGAGTGATCCCGCCAGTCATGCACGGCCCAGGGGAGGTTCACCTGCCGGCGCACCACCTGCAGCGGTTGCTGCAACCCTTCCCAGAGGAAAGCCGTACGCAGCATAGCATGCCGCTCAACCAGCAGATGCCAGGCATGCTGCAACAGTTCGGGCTGGATCGACCCCTGCAATGTACAGAGCAGTTGTTCAAACAGCAGCCCCGCCTGGTCCTCCGCGAGGCTCTGCATCAGCATCAACTGCTGCATTGGCGACAACGGGTAGATATCTTCAACATTTCGCATTTTCATGAACCCGGCTCCTCAGTCAGATAGATCAACGTTGTCGATCTGTTCCAGCAGGTGCGATACCTGACTCAACTGCTGCGTGCTCAGTCCCGCCAGCGGGAAGTCTGCGGGGGTGCTGTCGCCGGCCTCAACTGAGCAGCAGTGGTTGATTAACTGGTTCAATGCGTCAATATACGCTTCGGCGAGCAATTCGATAGTGTGCAGATTGTGCAGATTCGCGCTGTAGCGCCATTCCACATGCAGTTGCCCCTGCTCCACGCGGGCACTGATTTCAAACAGATGCTGCCGTGTGCCTGCCGGCGAGCGGGTGGGCAGGTCGGCATCAGATAGCAGCGTTAAGAAGGCATGTTCGGCGTGGACCTGGTCGAACTGTCCCAGGTAGAGGAAGCTGATTTCCGCTTGTGGCAGGTTGCGCAACGTATGCGCAATCTGCTCATTCCGGTTGAGGTAGCGCAGTGCGCCGTAGCCTATGCCGCGCCGGGGAATCTGTCGCAGTTGCTGCTTGACCGACTGCAACGCCGCGCCGGGCGCGTCGCTGTTCGCCGGTTCAAGCGCCACCGGGTAGACCGCCGTGAACCAGCCTACCGTGCGCGACAGGTCAACATCATCAAAGAGTGGTTCGCGCCCGTGCCCCTCCAGGTCTACCAGCAGCACGGGCGCACCGCTCCAGCGCGTAACCACCTGCGACAGCGCCGTGAGCAGCAGATCGTTGATTTCGGTGTGGTAGATCCGAGGTACTTCGTGCAGCAAACTCCGGGTCGTGTCGGCGTCGAGCGCTACCGTCACGCGCTGCAGCGAAGCGACGCTGTTCTTCCCCTCCGGATAATCGCGCGGGAGTGGTTGTATCCGGGTGCGTACCGGGTCGCTCCAGAATAGCAGTTCGTTTTCCAGATCGGCGCTCTGGGCATATTCACGCAACCGCTCGCTCCAATATTGAAAGGATGTGGTCCTGCCCGGCAGCGTCAGCGCCGCGCCCTGGCGGCGCTGCTGGTAGGCGGCCTGAAAGTCTTCCAGTAAAATACGCCACGAAACCGCATCGACAATCAGATGATGCAGAATGAAGAGCAGGCGACCCGGTTGCGTGTCACCATCAAAGTAGATCAGGCGCAGCAGTGGACCTTCCGCCAGGTTCAGGCTGCTTTGCCGTTCGGCGGCAATGGCCTGGATGGCAGCGGCGCGTTCGGGTGCGGGCAGTGTGGACATATCGACGTGCTCAACCAGGTCAACTGCTTCGTCTGTGGCAGGCTCCGCATAAAACTGCCGCCAGCCGTCCGGCTCATAAACAAAGCGCAGGCGCAGCGCGTCATGATGGCGCAGGAACTGCTGAAGCACCTCGCGCAGCAGGGCGATATCGAGTGGTTGCGCGACGGCAAAGAGCATCGCCTGGTTCCAGTGATGGCGTTCGGGGATATCCTGCGCAAAGAACCAGTGTTGCACCGGGGTCAGCGGCACCGCGCCGGTAACCGGTTCCTGGTTTGCCTGGACCGCCTGCGCCGTCCCCGCCATCGCCGCCAGATCGGCGATAGTCGGATATTCAAACACCTGTTTGGGGGTGAACTCCAGGTCGGCTTCCCGAGCGCGGGCAATAACCTGGATGCTGATAAGCGAGTCGCCCCCCAGTTCAAAGAAGTTGTCGGCGATGCCGATGGGTGTAATGCCCAGCAAATCCTGCCAGATAGTCACCAGCTTTTGCTCGGCCACGCTGGTTGGCGGCGCATAGGATGTGGGCAGTTCGGGGCGCGCATGCAACGGCGATGCCCCGGTCGGCCGGCGGCGCTGCTGCTTTTCCTGATCGCGGGCTGCCAGATGCGCGATCCGCGTCGGCAGATCGGCGGTTGAGGTTATCACCTGCGTCAGGGTGTCCGTTGCCAGCACACGCTCGACTACCTCCAGTCCTTCCTGCTTTGTCATCGCCAGCCGGGCCAGTTCGGCAAACCCGCCTACCGCTGCCGGAGGTTCCGTAGCACTCTCCGCCAGTACACGCCAGTTGTCCCAGTTGACGCTGAGCCAGGGCACCGGGTGGCGCTGGTTGTGGCTACGCGTGAAGGCATCCATAAACCGGCCGGCGGCGGTATAGGCCGCCAGGCCGCGCCCGCCCAGTACGGAAGCCAGCGACGAAACCAGCAGACAGAAGTCGAGCGGGTAAGAATCGAGCACCTGCTCCAGCACATACAGCCCGGTCACTTTAGCGTGGAGTTGGGCTTCACAGGCGGCACGGTCGGCTTCTTGCAGCATCTCGAAGGAGCGTTCGCCGGTAATGCCTGCCGCGTGGATAACCCCGTGCAGCGTCCCAAAGCGTCGGCACACCTGTGCAACCACCTCCTGCATCTGCTCCAGGTCGGCAATATCGGCGCTCAACAGCAGCACCTCACTGCCCAGCGCCTCAAGTGCCTGCACTGCCTGAATCTTCTGGCTGGTAGCATCCTGTGCATCATGCTCTGCCGACCAGTCGGCCCACGCATCGCGCGCGGGCAGGGCCGAACGCCCCACCAGCGCCAGTCGCGCCTGCCGGGTGCGTGCCAGATGTTCCGCCAGGGTCAGGCCGATACCGCCAAGCCCGCCGAGAATCAGGTAGACCCCACCGTCGCGCAGCCGGGTACTGCCGGTCCTATGTAGCGGCAGCGGCGCGAATGTTTGCAGCCAGCGCTGTGTTCCGCGATACGCCACCAGCGTGTCGGTGGACTCGCTGTCCAGTTCCGCCAGCAGCGCATGCATAAACTGCCGATACCGGTGGCTGCCTGGCACGGGTGGCACGATGTCGATGTTGGTGCAGGTCAGGTGAGGGTATTCCTGCGGAATGACGGTGCAAAGCCCCTGCAGCAGGGCACCTTCCGGGCGCACCTGCTCGTTCCCGGTAATCTCGTGGAGTTGCGTGGTCAGCACCGCAATATGCAGTCGGTCCTGCCGGCCGGTCTGCGCAAGCGCCTGGGCCAGGAACAGCAGGCTGTAGAAGCCGGTATCCTGTACCGGCGGATGGAAGGCTCCATTCGTTGCCGCTGCATGTTCCGCCGGCACGTTCCAGCAGTGAATGACTTTTTGCGGTTGCCGGTCCCGTTCGCGCAGGGCGGCAAGCAGGGTAACGTAGTCGTTCGGTTGGCACGGATTGATCGTGTATGTCTGCTCGTCCAGTTGCGCGAAGTGGTCTGCCGGGTACACGCAGATGAGATTATGCCCGAGGGCGTTGCCCTGCTCGCGCAACTGGTCAACCAGCGGTGTAGCGGAGGCCAGCAGCAGCCGGCACTGCGGCGCTGCAGCTTGTGCCACAGACGATGACAGACTGATTGGGCCAGACTGGTGCCACACCGGGGTATAGAACCAGTTGGTGATATCCGGCTGTTTGTCCAGGGTGCGAACCGGTGCTGCCACCGGCATATCATTGGCCGGCGGATCGATCCAGTAGCGCTGACGCTCAAAGGGGTAGGTCGGCAGGGATACCCGCCGCCGTGCCCCATACTGCGCCACGCCGTCCCAATCGACCGCCACACCCGCCAGCCAGAGCCGCCCCAGGGTCTGCGTCAGCAGTGCCATATCACCGTTCAGCCCGTCAGCAGCAGCATCCTGTGGGTGGCGCAGCGAGGTAAGGATGGGACGACTCCGGGCAGCCGCCCCCTGTTTGCGCACCAGGCTGCTCAACGTGCGCCCCGGACCTACTTCCAGCAGGACGAACTCTTCCTGCGCCAGCAGCGTGGCGGCCCCCGGTCCAAAGCGTACCCCGGCGCGCACATGCTGTACCCAGTAATCCGGGTCGGTCGCTTCTTCCGGGGTGATCCAGGTGCCGGTCACATTCGAGAGGTAGGGAATCTGCGGAACTGCCGGCGACACGCGGGCTACGGCATCCCGAAATGCTGCCGGCATCGGCTCCATCATCGCCGAGTGGAAGGCGTGCGAGGTGTGCAGTCGCCGCGCGTCGATATCCGCCTGCTGCAACCGAGCTTCCACGGCATCGATGGCGGCGAACGGTCCGGAGAGCACGCACAGCTCCGGTGCGTTAACGGCGGCCAGGGCCACCTGCTCGTTCAGGAAGGGCTGGATCTGCGCTTCCGCCAGAGGTACCGCCAGCATCGCGCCCGGTTCCAGCGCCTGCATCAGGTTTCCCCGCCGGGCGACCAGGTCCAGCGCATCCGGCAGGGTCAGCACCCCGGCCAGGCAGGCGGCGACATATTCACCCAGGCTGTGACCGAGCATGGCGCTGGGGGTGACGCCCCATGCCTGCCAGAGCCGCGCCAGGGCATACTCGATCACAAACAGGGCAGGTTGGGTATACTGCGTCTGGGCAAGCAACTGGGCCGCCGCATCGCTGCGCTCCGGGGGAGGGAAGAGCAGATCGCGCAGGTCGTGGTCCAGGAGGGGGCGCAACTGGTTGGCGCACGTATCAACAATGTCGCGGACAAGCGGCTCATATTGATAGAGTTCCGCACCCATCTGGACATACTGCGCGCCCTGGCCGGGAAAGAGAAATGCGACCGGGCGCTGCTGCGTGTCGCAGTGAGCAGTCCACTGCCGGTTGGCGGCCTGGGTCTCCAGTGCTGTGAGCAGATCGGCGCGGTCCCGGCAGACCAGCACGCGCCGATGCGGGAAGGCCCGCCGGCCGGTCTGCAAGGTGTAGGCTACATCGGCGATAGCCGGCGCGGGTTGCTGCTGGAGATAGTGCGCCAGGTTAGCGGTGGCTTGCTCCAGGGCTGCCGCACTCCGCGCAGACAGGGGGAGCACCTGCCAGGGGCGGGCGGAGCCGGTGGGCGGGGGCGCGGGGGCTTCTTCCAGCACGGCGTGGGCGTTGGTGCCGCCAATGCCAAAGGAACTGACCCCGGCGCGGCGCGGGTGGTGACCGCTTTCCCAGGAGGCCGGTGCCTGCTGGACCACGAAGGGGGTGTTGGCAAAGTCGATGGTGGGGTTGGGCTGCGTAAAGTGTAGCGAGGGCGGCAGGGTGCGGTGATGAAGTGCCAGCACCGCCTTGAGTAATCCCGTGATACCTGCCGCCGCATCCAGGTGTCCCAGGTTGGTCTTGACCGAGCCGATAGCACAATATTGGTTACGCTGGGTGTACTCACGGAAAACCTGCGTCAGCGCGGCGATCTCGATCGGATCGCCCAGCGGGGTACCGGTGCCGTGTGCTTCAACATAGCTGATGGTATCGGGATCAACATCGGCCATGGCCAGCGCCAGGCCAATCGCTTCCGCCTGACCGTCAATGCTGGGCGCAGTGAAGCCCACCTTGAATGCACCATCATTGGTAATGGCCGAGCCGCGGATGACGGCATACACCGTATCGCCCTCCGCCAGGGCATCTTCCAACCGCTTCAACACGACGATACCGGCGCCCTCGCCCCGAACCGTGCCCTGCGCCCGCGCATCGAAGGCGCGGCAGTGGCCATCGGGCGACATGATGCTGCCTTCCTGGTAGAGGTAGCCGGCGCGCTGGGGCACGCTGATGGAGGCGCCCCCCGCCAGCACCATATCGCTCTCACCCATGAGCAGGCTGCGGCATGCCATATGCACCGCAACCAGCGAGGAGGAGCAGGCAGTTTGCACGGTCAGGCTGGGGCCGCGCAAATTTAGCTTGTAGGAAACGCGCTCGGCGATAAAATCCTTGTCGCTGCTGAGTAATGCCTGGTAGTCGCCGATTATGGCGATCAGGTCACGGTTCGCGTAGATGTTGCGCATGGCGTAGGTGCTCAGACTGACGCTGCCAACCACCCCGATGATGCCCGCGTAGTGCTCCGGGTCATAGCCCGCGCACTCCAGGGCTTCCCAGGCGCACTCCAGGAATAAGCGGTGCTGCGGATCAAGCAGTTCGGCCTCACGCGGGCTATAGCCGAAGAAGGCTGCATCAAACTGGTCGGCATCTTCCAGCATGCCGCGCGCCGGAACATAGTTCGGGTGCGCCGGCAGTTCCGGCTCAACCCCGGCCGCGCGCAGTTCCGACTCAGAAAAGAATGTGATGCTTTCCACGCCGTCACACAGGTTTTGCCAGAACTGCTGCAGTGTAGCCGCGCCCGGGAAGCGCCCACTCATACCAACCACAGCAATTCCTTCGAGTTCATTCTGCTGTACCGGTTGTGTTGCGTCTTGCATCGTGTATTACCTTTTCCCTTTGCTGTTCTGCTTGTGCCGACTGATGACTTCTTTCTGTCTGCGCGCCCGGTCGCGCACCGACGCAGTGCTCGGCTGCGCTGTCCGGCCCTGCTCAAGGAACTGTGCCAGCGCCTTGATGGTGGGATATTTGAACAGGTCAAGAATGGAGATATCCCACGACAGGGTTGCGGTGAGCATACTCTGGGCCCGCGCCATCAGCAGCGAGTTGCCGCCCAGGTCGAAGAAGCTGTCCGCAATACCTACCTGTTCCAGGTTGAGCAGTTCTTGCCAGACAGCCGCGATAGTCTGCTCAAGTTCGCTCTGGGGCGCAACATAGGTAACGCCCCGGCTCAGATGGGCGCTCTGTTCGGGCGCGGGCAACGCCTTGCGATCTACTTTGCCGTTGGGCGTGAGCGGCAATTCGTCCAGGATGATAAAGACGGACGGCACCATATAGTCGGGCAGTGTCTCTTTCAAAAAAGTGCGCAGCTCCTGGGAGTTGATCTCTGGCTGTTCCGGTTCCGGTTGCTCAGGTTGCCCAGTTGAACTGAGCACCAGATAGGCCGCCAGGTAGGGTTCATTGGGTAGGTCTTCCCGCGCCAGGACGACGGCAGCGCGCACGGCCGGATGTTGCAGCAGCACCGCCTCGATTTCCCCCAGTTCAATCCGAAAACCGCGCACTTTTACCTGCGTATCGATGCGCCCGAGAAAATCAATCTGTCCATCGCGGCGGGCGCGTACCAGGTCGCCTGTGCGGTAGAGGCGCGCTCCGGGTCTGCCGCTGAATGGATCCGGCACAAACTGCGCCGCGGTCTGCGCCGGTCGCTTGAGGTAGCCACGCCCCACATTTGCACCACCGATAAAGAGTTCGCCCGGCACGCCAATCGGTACCGGCTGCATCTGCTTATCCAGGATGTAGACCTGCGTGTTCGTGAGTGGGTAGCCGATGGCGGGCGGGAACGGCTGATGGGTCAGCGGCGGAACCGGCATCGAGGTGGAAGCAACCGTACACTCGGAAGGGCCATAGTTGTTGTAGAAGGTAAACGGCAGTCCCGGCTGCGGATAGCGCTTGAGCGCCTCACCCCCCGTCTGCACAACCCGTAGCGCGCTGTCGGCCGGCCACTCA
Organism: Chloroflexaceae bacterium; assembly: GCA_034437035.1. Taxonomy (GTDB): domain Bacteria; phylum Chloroflexota; class Chloroflexia; order Chloroflexales; family Chloroflexaceae; genus CAKZQX01. The sequence continues at coordinate 24,215 of DAOTUI010000167.1, read as the reverse complement.
AGCGATAGCAGCCGTTCAGCAAGCGGGGTAGGCCAGAACGTCACGGTGATACCCTGTGCAACCAGCCAGTCGCGTAGCAGTTCGGGTATACTGCGGGTTTCGTCGTCAGGCATATAGACCGTTGTGCCGGCGGCCAGGGCGGGCAACAGTTCCCAGACGGTTGCGTCAAACCCGAGCCCGGCGATCTGGGTCGTGCGGTCCTGCGTGGTGATGCCAAAGTTCCGGTTATTCCAGAAGATCAGGTTGGACAGGCCGCCGTGCGTTAGCAGCACGCCCTTGGGGGTGCCGGTTGAGCCGGAGGTGTAGATGACATAGGCCAGGTTATCGGGTGAAAGCGCAACCTGGGGGGCTTCGTCCGGTTGCTGATCAAGCAGTTGCGCGTCGGCATCCAGGCAGATTATCCGGGTCGCCTGCGCCGCGAAGTGGCTGCGGAGATCCGCGTGGGTCAGCCCGACTGATATGCCCGCGTCGCTGATAATCGTTTGCAGGCGGCGCGGTGGTGTGAAGGGGTCAAGCGGCAGATAAGCTGCGCCGGCTTTCAGTATGCCGAGCAACCCGATGATAAAGTCGGCCGAGCGCGGCACACAGAGCGCCACCACTGCATCAGCACCGATCCCCATCCCGCGCAGGGCATGCGCAAGTTGGTTGGCGCGGCGGTTGACGGCGCGGTAGGTGAGGCGTTGTCTGCTATCGACGACGGCCAATGCCTCGGGGGTGCGCTGCGCGTGCCCGGCAAACAACTTGTGTGCGTAGGCCTCGGTGGGATAGGCTGCACGCTGCTGGTTCCAGCCATAAACCAGTTGCTGGTATTCGCCGTCTGTGAGCATAGGCAGGTGGGCAATGCGGGTGTCGGGCGTTGTGACAATGCCTTCCAGCAACTGCCGGTAGTGCTGAAGCAGCTGGGCTATAGTTTCGGCATCAAACAGGTCGGTATTATATTCCGCCGCGACTTCCAGGCCATCCGTGCGCTCGGTGACTTCCAGCGTCAGATCAAACTTCGCAATGCCGCTGTGAGTATCCGCCAGGGTCAACTGCAAATCAGTCAGTTCGAGCGGTGGCATCGGTGCATTTTGCAAGATAAAAACTACCTGGAAGAGCGGCGTATGACTGGTATCACGTTCGGGCTGCAGTTCGTCTACCAGTCGGTCGAAGGGTACTTCCTGATGCTCATAGGCGGCCAGCGTGGTCTGCCGCACGCGCTCCAGCAGGTGCCGAAAGGTCGGGTTGCCTGCCAGGTCAGTACGTAGCACCAGCATATTGACAAAAAAGCCGATAAGCGGCTCCAGTTCGGCGCGGGTGCGGTTGGCAACCGGCGAGCCGATGACGATATCTTCCTGGGCGGTGTAGCGGTACAGCAGCACTTGAAAGGCGGCCAGCAGGGTCATAAAAAGTGTTACGTCGGCCTGGCGACTGCACTGCTGCAGCCGCTGCTGGAGTGCAGCGGGCAGGGTCAATATCTGCCGATGACCCCAGAAGGTCTGCACCGGTGGGCGGGGGCGGTCGGTCGGCAGTTCGAGCACTGCCGGCGCGCCGCGCAGTTGCTCGCGCCAGTACGCCAGGTGGGGCGACAGGTCGCCGCTCTGCAAAAGCTGCTGCTGCCAGATGGTGTAGTCGGCATACTGAATGGACAGCGGCGGCAGATGGGCCGGTTGCCCACTGCTGTAGGCGGTGTAGCATGTAGCGAGTTCCTGCATCAGCACCCCGATCGACCAGCCATCGCAGATGATGTGGTGTAGGGTGAGCAACAAGAGCTGGTCGCGCACGTTGAACTGCAGCAGGCTCGTTCGCATCAGCGGGCCGCGTGCCAGGTCGAAGGGCCGGCGGGCTTCCTGGCGTATCTGCTCTGCTATTACGGCCTCCCCTCGGCCGGCGTGCGACAGCTTCAGGTCAATCACCCGCAGTTGGACTGACTGCGGCGGCGCAACACACTGGACGGGCTGACCATCCAGCACGGGGATGGTAGTGCGCAGGCTTTCATGGCGCGCGATAATGGTGTCGAGGCTGCGCTCCAGCGCGGGCACATCAAGCGGCCCGGCGATACGGAGAGCCGCCGGCACATTGTAAAAAGGTGTATCCGGTTGCAGGCGGTCAAGAAACCAGAGCCGCTGTTGCGCAAACGAGGCCGGGAAAATATAGACATCCTCGGTAATCATGGCGCGCTCCCCTCCTTTTCCTGTCAACAACTCAAGCACCGTTCGGCTTACCCTCCGAGGATGACTGCGCCCGGTAGTTGCTACGATCAACCCGCACTAGGGCCGGTCCCCGCGCTGCTATGCTGCCGGGTTGCTGCGCGGCAACAGCCTGGGCCAGACCGGCGACCGTGGGTGTTTCAAACAGTGACCGCAACGCCAGTTCCACCTGGAATGTTTCGCGCACCCGTGATACAACCTGCACTGCCGCCAGGGAGTAGCCCCCCAGGTCAAAGAAGTTATCTTCGACCCCGACCCGCTCTAGTTTCAGCACCTCGCACCAGATAGCCGCCAGGGTTGTTTCGACGGGGGTTGTGGGCGCCACAAACGAACTTGCCAGATCGGGGCGGGCTCCATCGGGCACCGGCAGTGCCCGGCGATCAACCTTGCCGTTGGGGGTGAGTGGCAGCGCTTCCATAGTAACAAACAGGGCCGGAATCATGTAGTCGGGCAGGGTCTTTTTCAGGAAGGCGCGCAGGTCATGCGTACCGGGAGCCGGCGTCTGCACCGGCACCAGATAGGCGACTAGCCGCCGCTCGCCGGGGTTGTCTTCACGGGCCAGCACCACCGCTTCACGTACGGCGGGATGCGTGGCGAGGGTGGCCTCAATCTCGCCCAGTTCGATACGAAAGCCGCGGAGCTTCACCTGATGATCGGTACGCCCCAGGAATTCGATAGCTCCATCCGGCAGGTAGCGCACCAGGTCGCCCGTCTTGTACAGCCGGGCCCCCGGCTGGTCGCTAAAGGGATGCGGAACAAACCGCGCGGCCGTCAGTGCCGGGCGCTGGTAATACCCACGTGCCAGACCAGCGCCGCCGATGTAGAGTTCACCCGGCACACCCGGCGGCACTGGCTGCATATGCCGGTCAAGCACGTAGGTGGTCGTATTGGATAGCGCGCCGCCGATGGGTACGGTGGTGGCGGCCGGGTCTACGTTGCATACCAGGTACCAGGTGGCAAAGGTGGTGCTCTCTGTCGGACCGTAAACATGCAGCAGGCGCTCCGGTGCGCCGTGCTGCAATACCGCACGCACCCAGCGCGGGTCTACCGCTTCACCGCCAAACATGACATGCCGCAACGCTGCCAATGCGTCCGGCACTTCGCGGGCAAGCTGATTGAAGAGTGCTGTGGTCAAAAACAGCGTGGTAATACCCTGCTCGTGCAGTTGCGCGGCGAATTCACGCGGCGCGAGGGCGACATCCTGCGTGATCCCTACCAGCAGGGCTCCGTGCAGGAGCGCGCCCCAGCATTCAAAGGTGGCGGCATCGAAGGAGGCGTTGGCCGCCTGGGCAATGCGATCATCCGGTTGCAGATCGATGTAGTTGGTGTTGAAGACCAGGCGATTAATGGCATAGTGCGGGATGCCAATGCCCTTGGGTTTGCCGGTCGAGCCGGAGGTATACATCACATAAGCCAGGTTGGCGGGTGTGGTGTGGCTCACGGGGTTTTCGCCGCTCTGCTGCGCGATCGCGTCCCAGTGGGTATCGATGCATACCACTTCGGCGTTGTGTGCAGGCAGTTCACCGCGCAGGTGCGCTTGCGTGAGCAGCACCGCTGCCTGGGTGTCCTCAAGCATGTAGGTCAGCCGCTCTTTGGGGTAGCTCGTATCCAGCGGGACATAGGTTCCGCCGGCCTTGAGGATTGCCAGGATACCAACAATCAGGTCGGCGGAACGCTCCAGAAAGACGGCAACAAACCCTTCGGTACCAATGCCACATGCACGCAGGTGATGGGCCAGCCGGTTGGCGCGCTCGTTCAGTGCGCCATAGCTCAGTTGCTGCTCCCCGAAGATGATCGCCGGCGCATCTGGGCGCTGCGCTGCCTGTGCTTCAAATAATGCATGCACACACTGGTCGGCTGGATACGCTGTGCGGGTGTTGTTCCTGCCAACCAGGATGTCGTGGCGCTCTGCGTCCGTCAGTAGCGGCATATCGGACAGGCGGCGGGCCGGGTTATCGACGACGCCCTGCAACATTGTCTCAAAGTGTGTGATCAACCGCGTCATCGTAGCCGCATCAAACAGATCGGTGTTGTATTCCAGGTATGCCTCAATGGTGTCGGGCCGCTCGGTCATGTTGAGCGTGATGTCGCACTTGGCAGTGCGGCTGTCAATCTCCTGAAAGTGCATGGTCAGGCCGGCCGGCTCCACCGCGGTGGTCGGGTCGCTCTGCAAGCCGAAGAGCACCTGGAACAGGGGGGTGTGGCTCATATTCCGTTCGGGTTGCAATTCCTCCACCAGCTTCTCGAAGGGCAGTTCCTCATGGGTGTAGGCTCCCAGCGCTACCTGTTGCACGCGTTTGAGCAACTCACGGAAGGTGGGGTTGCCCGACATGTCGGTGCGCAACACCAGCGTATTGACGAAGAGGCCAATCAGTTTTTCGATTTCGCTGCGGTTGCGGTTGGCGATGGGCGAGCCGACCAGGATGTCGTCCTGTCCGGTGTAGCGCGCCAGGAGGGTTTGAAAGGCCGCCAGTAATACCATAAACAGGGTAACGCCCTCGCGCCGGCTGAGTTCCCGCAATGCACTGGTCAGCGTGGGGCTCAGGCTGAAGTTCTGCCGCGCGCCTACAAATGTCTGCACTGCCGGCCGGGGGCGGTCAATCGGGAGTTGCAATACCGGCAGTTCGCCACCAAGCTGATCTCTCCAGTAGCGCAGCAGGCGCTCCAGTGGTTCGCCCTGGAGCCGATCACGCTGCCAGGCCGCAAAATCTACATATTGAATGGGTAACTCAGGCAGGTGCGGCTCCCGGTTGTTCACCAGGGTCTCGTAGACTGCGATGGCATCCTGGAACAGCACGCGGATGGAGGTGCCGTCCGAGATGATATGGTGCATAGTCAGCACGACAACATGCTCATCCGGGGCCAGGCAGAGCAGTTTGATGCGACAGAGCGGTCCGGTTGCCAGGTCAAACGGCCGGCGCGCTTCTTCCACCGCCAGGTTGGTAATCTCCTCGGATGTATGCGGCCGCTCGCTCAGGTCAATTTCATCAACCGGTACGGTTAACGTGGGCGAGACGAGCTGCACCGGCTGCTCATTGACAGTGGCAAAGGTGGTGCGCAGTGCCTCGTGCCGTTCCACCACCGCCGCAAGACACTGCCGGACTGCCTGCCGGTTCAGCGGCCCCGTGAAGCGCACGAAGCCCGCCATATTGTAGAGCGGGAGCCCCGGAACAAGCTGTTCGAGAAACCATAAGCGCTGCTGCGCAAAAGAGAGCGGAAATCGATTGGTTTCACGGCTCAGGCGGGGGATCGCAGCCCGCGCCGGTTCGGCGCCTTTTTGTGCCAATCGCTTTTCCAGCAGTGCGCGCTTTTCGGGCGAAAGCGATGCAATCCGCTGTGAAATGTCACTCATATCATGCTCCTGCCAGATTACCAGAGGACATTGACGGTTTTTCTATGCCGATATCGCGGTGCCGGGGCGCGGTCGCCGGCGGGGCGGTACGCGCTCGGCACCCGCGCCCGGGTCTTTGGCTTCGTCTTGATCAATCAACGGAGAGGAACTGCTGTGCTTCCTCCTCTGAAAGCTGCTCAATATCTTGCAGCAGTGCTTCGATATCGTCCTCGTCAGGTTGGTCTTCGAACGCAAGCTGCGGCAGGAGGCGCGACGTAATCAGCATCACGCTCGACCCTTGCAGCAGGTCTACCACCGAAATATTGACGCGCAGGTGATGATCGATCTGGTTCTTAAGTTCTATCGCAATCATCGAGTCCATCCCCAGCGTGTTGAGTGGCTGTTGCAGATCAAAGCGTGAACGCTGGATGCGCAGCACCTTTGCTACCAGTTCGTGCAGGTAATCGGCTAACAGGGTCTGCCGTTCCTGTTCCGCAGTGCCTGCCAACTGCGCCAGAATGGAAACGGCAGGCTGGGCATTGTCGCCGGAGGCCATACTGATAGTTTCGGTTTCTGCCAGGTGTGCGACCATCGGCGGCACAATGCCCATCGAGTAGGACTGGCATACCAGTGGCCAGTCAGCATCCATCACCGCGAGATGCGAAAAGTCACGCCCCAGCAGGCGGCTCATAACCTGCATTCCTTGCTCTTCACTGATGGTATACATACCCCGGCGCGCAAAGCTGTCAATCAGATTGAATTCGGTGACCATCCCCATCGCCCACGGCCCCCAGCCGATGCTGCGTGCCGGGCGGTCTTGTGCGCGCCGGTAGAATGCCAGGGCATCCAGAAATGCGTTTCCGGCAGCATAGTTGCTCTGCCCAACCGACACCACCAGCGAACCAATGGACGAGAAGAGCACAAAGAACTCCAGCGGCTCATCCGCCAGCACGCGATGGAGCGCCCAGGCTCCGCGCACTTTGGGATGGAGAGCCTGGTTAAAGCCCGGCGCATCCATCCGCAGGATGATCTGGTCTTGAACAACCCCGGCTGAGTGGATGACGCCCCGGATGGGCGGCCAGTGTTCGCCCCGGAATTCTCCCAGGAAGTCGGTAAGCTGCGCTTCGTCGGTCACGTCTACCGCAGCCAGATGAATGCTTGCACCCAGGTGCTCCAGTTCGCGGATTGCGGCAATCTGCCGGCCCTGTGTGCTCTGAGGCGCAATCTGATTCCAGGTGGCGCGTGCCGGGAACGTGCGGCGACTCATCAAGATCAGGCGATTCGCGCCCCGCTCCACCATCCAGCGGGCCACCAGCAGCCCCAGGGCTCCCAGGCCGCCGGTTATCAGATAGCTGCCGTCACGCCGGAAACGTGGCGGAATGGGATTTGCCAGGTTTTTCGCCGGCATCATTCGGGCAACATAGCGTTCGCCGTCGCGGAAGGCAACCTGGTCTTCACCGTCAGACTGCCGGATCTGCTGAAACAGTGCGTCGGCGTCAGCGGTTGGGTTGGCCGGGTCAAGGTCAATAATGCCACCCCAGAGCGCGAGATGCTCCATATGCCCCAGCACGCGGGCAGTACCCCACAGCGGCGACTGGGCCAGCGCCAGGTGCGCGGCATCGTGTGGGCGCACCGGCTGTGCGCCCCGGGTTGCCAGCCAGAGGCGCGGCAAGGAGCGCCAGTCGGCTGCCGAAATCGCCTGCACGATGTGACATACCGCAATACTTCCCAGGTTCTGCGCAGTATCAAGCTCCTCCAGCGTCATGGCGTTGGTGGCAGGCGCAGCCTCCAGGCTCCAGAGATGCACGATCCCCCGGCAGGCTACGTCATCCGGCAGGGCTTCCCGAACGACGCGGACATAGTCGCCCGGTTCGGTGGGGTTGATCCAGACGCGCCGCGCCGCGGCATCGAACTGGTAGGCCGCACCCGGCAGCACCACGATACAGGTTTCGCCCTGCGCTTCCAGCCGCCGGATCAGTTCTGCACCCACTCCGCCGCTGTCGGCAAAGATAAGCCGGCTCCCCCCCGGGGCCGTCGGCTGCACACCGTTGCTCTGCTCCGTGCCGGCATAGGCTTTCGGCTGCCATTCCAGGTGGTACAGCCATGCATCCAGTCCCTTCGAAACCACGCTCCGAGCGGTCTTGAGTGATTGGGCGCGGAAGCCCTCAATCAGCAGCAGCGGGTTGCCTTTGTTGTCAAAGAGACGGATATCGCCTTCCATCAGCGTATCGTTGTATTCGACTAGATGCGCGCGGGCCCACATCTCCGCGCGGCTGATGTGCCCATAATAGTGAATACGGCGGATACCAACCGGCAGGTATGTCCCGGCATCTGCCTTACTGCCGGCACCAGCGGGCAGGTCAGCCGCAATCAGCGTCTGGAAGCAGGCATCGAGGATGGCCGGGTGCAGTTGGTACTGATCGATATCTTCTGCCACCTGCTCAGGGGCTCGGATTTCGGCCAGTGCCTCACCTGCGCCTTTCCAGAGCCGGGCGATCCCCTGGAAGCAGGGGCCGTACTCAAACCCCTGCTCAGCAAAGCTCTGGTAACACTCCGTCTGTGTCACCGGCTGCATCGGGGAGCCGCACACCTGCTCCGGGTCTACCGGCTGCGGCGGCAGGTTTTGATACTGGTGCAGCCGGGCGCTGACGTGTCGCACCCACTCGGTCGATTGTTCACCTGCGCGCCCGTAAATCTCAAACGCGGCTGCTTCCGGTTCCAGCACCGTCTGCAGCACGGGTTCTTCGTCATCCGGTAGGAACAGGGCTTTGTGGAACTCGATATCTTCCAGCACATACGTGCCTGCCCCGAAAGCCTCACGTGCCGCTACCAGCACCATCTCGATAAAAGCTGCGCCCGGCATCAGCACGGTACCCTGAATGCGGTGGTCATCGAGGTAGGGTAACCGCCGCTTGATAACCTGCAACTCCCACGAAGGCCGTACCGCGCGGAGGTAATGGCCGAGCAGGGCATGATCTTCGATGCCGAGTCGCCGCCGATGCGAGTCTTCCGACTCCACCCAGTAGCGTTCACGCTGCCAGGGATAGGTGGGCAGGCGGACAAACGCGCCTTTCTTCGGGTAGAATGTTTCCCAGTTCACCGCGTAGCCCTGGGTGTAGAGCGCGGCAAGCGAACCCAGCATAAAGCGCTGTTCCGGCTCTTTGCGCCGCAGCGAGGGCAGCACGACGCCCTGCTCCTGGCGCTGCATCAGGCACTCGGTGATCGAGCCGGCCAGTACCGGATGCGGGCCGATCTCGACAAAGATGCTGCACTCATCGCGGATGAGCGCGTCGGCAGCTTTGGCAAACAGCACCGAGTTGCGCACATTCTGCCACCAGTAGTCCGCATTTAGTTCGCTGCCGTCTACCTCTGCGCCGGTTACGGTGGAGTAGAGTGGGATAGTTGCCGCGCGTGGCTGCAAATCTTTCAGGGCGGCAAGCAGTTCCGCGCGCAGTGGTTCCATGTAGTGGCTGTGGTACGGCACCTCGACATGCAGATACCTGCAGAACAGATCACGCTCACGCAACGGCTGCAACACCTCTTCCAACGCGGCTTCATCGCCTGCCAGTGTTACAGCACGCGGGCTGTTGATCCCGGCAATCGAAACCTGGTCCGCATGGTCCGCGATAGCGCGCTCCGCCTCTTCCTGCGATATTCCGACCGCAACCATTTTGCCCATGCCGGTGGTATGGTGCTGCAAGTTGCTGCGGTAGTAGATGATACGTATGGCGTCTTCGAGGCTGAGTGCGCCGGCCATATACATCGCCGCAATTTCGCCCGCGCTGTGGCCGACGATCGCATCGGGCACAATGCCCCAGGCGTGCCACAGCGCCGCCAGAGCCACCTGCAACGCGAAATTGGCCGGCTGGGCGATCCGGGTTTCGTGCATCCGTGAGGTACGCTCGTCGGCGGTCAGTTCTTCCAGCAGCGACCAGGAGGTGTACTGGCGCAACAACTGGTCGCAGGTCTCAATCACGTTGCGGAACAGGGGTTCCTGATCAAGCAATTCGCGGCCCATTGCCCACCACTGCGGCCCCATCCCGGTGAAAACAAAGGCCATGCGCGGCAAATCACCCACGAGCTTGCGTCCGGTGACCAGACCCGCGCTTGCCTCGCCCGCAAGAAATGCATCCAGTTTCTCGATCATCTCCTGCCGCGAAGCGCCCACCAGCGCCAGCCGATAGTCGTGGTGGCTGCGCCGCAACGCAGCGCTGTAGCAGATATCGTGCAGGTTCACATGCTCGTTCTGCGCCAGGAAGTCACGGTAGGCGCGCGCCTGGGCTTCGCGGGCCGGGGCGCTGCGCGCCGACACCGGCAACAGATAGGCCTGCCGGGTATCATCGGCGGCAGTTGCCGGCAGTGGCTGTGCGGGAGCCTCCTGCAGGACGGCGTGGGCATTGGTGCCGCCGAAGCCGAAGCTGTTGATACCCGCCAGTGCCACGCCGTTGGTGGTGGGCCAGGGTTCTACCCCCTTCGGCAGACGCAGGCGCAGTTGCTCGAAGTTGATTGCCGGATTGGGTTGCTGGAAATGCAAAATCGGCGGGATTTGCCGGTGCTTCAGACAGAGTGCAGTTTTGATGACGCCGGCGATACCGGCCGCCGCCTCGGTATGCCCCATATTCGTCTTCACTGACCCAACCACACAAACATCGCCATCCGGGCGATCAGTCGAGAGTACCTTGCCCAGAGCATTGGCCTCAATCGGATCACCCACAGGTGTGCCGGTGCCATGGGCTTCAACATACTGGATCTGTCCGGGCGCTAGGCCTGCGCGCCGGTAGACCGCGCGCATCAGCCGTTCCTGCGCGGCTCCGCTGGGAACGGTAATGCCGTTGGTGTGTCCGTCCTGGTTGACGCCCGTCGCGCGGATCAAGGCATAGATAGGATCGCCATCGGCCAGCGCCTGCGCTAATGGCTTTAGCACGACCACACCGGCACCCTCGCCACGAACATAGCCGTTGGCGCGCGCGTCGAAGGTTTTGCAGCGCCCATCGGGTGAGAGAAAGCCCCCCTGCGACTCGGCAATGGTAAACTCTGGCCCGATCATTACATTCACGCCGCCGGCCAGGGCCAGTGTACTTTCGCCGTTCCGAATGCTCTGACAGGCCAGATGCAGCGCCACCAGTGATGATGAGCAGGCCGTATCCACGGCCATGCTCGGCCCACAAAAGTCGAAGACGTATGAGAGACGGTTCGCCACCATAGTCATCACACTGCCCGTGGAGGTATGCCCTTCGATCAGACTATTTTCGTTGCGGCTAAACTGGAGGGTCTGATAATCGAGCGTAAACGCGCCCATGAAAACGCCCGTCGGTGAACCGGCCAGGTGTTCCGGAACCAGTCCGGCATCTTCCAGGGCTTCCCAGGCTACCTCCAGCAGTAGGCGCTGCTGCGGATCCAGGTAAGCGGCTTCACGGGGTGAAATGCCGAAAAACTGCGCATCCATCTGATCGATAGGCTGTTGTAAGAAGCCCCCCCGGTAGGTGATAACTTTGCCCCGTTTGCCCGGTTTGGGGTCGTAAAAGACATTAATATTCCAGCGATCCGGCGGCACCTCAACAATGGCATCCCGGCTCTGACACATTAACTGCCAGTAGGCATCCAGGTTGTGCGCACCGCCCGGAAACCGGCAACTCATGCCGATAATGGCGATGGCGTCCCGCTCCGGATCCGGTACATATGCTGTCGTAGGTGCGGCTTTGTCCAATGCATAGAAATCCGTATGTGTGTGTTGATGACTCATAGGGCTGCCTCCCCAACCTCTTCACAGGCATAGTTTGAGACGAGACAAGGCGAACAGTCGTGATAAACCATACGTAAAAGTGAAACTTACGCGTCGTAAATAGCTATGGCACACAATGCCGCTATGGTTTTTGAGCAGAAGTCCGGGATATCGGCCAGCCACCTCTGGTCATATCGCCGCCTGCGCTGGAGCTATGGTTTTTGAGCAGAAGTCCGGGATATCGGCCGCTGTCATAACGACCTTCATGAGGGAGCCTGCGGTATTACCCAACCGATGCTGATTACGCCTGGTTACGCACTTGTGAATGTTTAACTGTTGTTATACTTTGTAGATGATCGCGTCAGGTATCAGGATTTCACTACATCAGTCCGTACCGGCAAATCGCACACTAAATTTCGGTCATTTCGATGTAAGGGAAATGACCGAAAACTTGACAGTGGTGTAAGCTCTTTGCCTGATGATACCGATTTTTTGATCAGGGCGAGAAGTCAAGATTATGCGTTTATGATATCATCGGCAAATCGTCTTTTATCACAATTGAATTGACGTCCTGTAATATGTTTTAAGCATGAACTAGCTTGTAGTTTATGAACGTGATTAAAGTAACAGGTGCGCTTTAATTCCGAATTAACTAAATGTTAAATTTTCTTTAAGGAAAATTAAGTATGTTTTACATACGCCCGATGCCCGTTTATACTTTCTCTTATTGCGTTGAGCGATACTTTTATTTTTCCGTGATTTACGGTACTATGCGAGCTGATAGTATGCGCTAGAACCGTGAGTCAGCGAGGAGGAAAATACCGGAATGTCAACGGGAACTGAACGGATAACGCTGGGCCGTACCGATATTCAGGTTGCGCCGCTCGGTGTTGGTACCTGGGCCTGGGGCGATCAGGGCTACTGGGGTTACGGCAAGACCTACGGCGAGCAGGATATTAACGAGGCTTTTGTTGCCAGTGTGAACCAGGGTATTACCCTGTTTGATACGGCCGAAACCTACGGTGGCGGCACTTCAGAGCGCTTGCTTGGTAAGCTGGTACGGAAGAGCCGGGCACCAGCGGTGATTGCAACCAAGTTTGCCCCCCTTCCCTGGCGGGTTACCGCACGTAGCCTGACGCAGGCCCTCGATGCCGGCCTGAAACGGCTGGGTGTGGCGACGATTGATCTCTACCAGATCCATCATCCCTACTCGATCATTCCGATAGAAGCCCTGATGGATGCCCTGGCGGATGCCGTGGCGGACGGCAAAGTGCGCGCTGTGGGCGTCAGCAACTACAATGCGGAGCAGATGCAGCGGGCGCATGCGGCCCTCGCACAGCGTGGCGTACCACTGGCTTCCAACCAGGTCAGCTATAGCCTGTTGCAACGCATGCCCGAAGGCGATGGGGTACTGACTACCTGCCGCGATCTGGAAGTTACCCTGATTGCCTACAGTCCGCTGGCAGGGGGCTTGCTCACCGGGAAGTATACCGCCCGCAACCGACCGTCCGGCCCGCGCTTTTTTATGTCGGCAACGACAAATATGCAGCATGTTGAGCATGTGGTGGCGACATTGCGGCAGATTGGGCAGGAGCATCATGGGAGAACCCCCGCTCAGGTAGCGATGAACTGGCTTATTGCGCAGGGCAATGTGCTGCCTATTCCCGGCGCGAAGAATGCCCGTCAGGCCACCGACAACGCCGGGGCACTGGGGTGGACGCTTACGCCGGCGCAAATCGAAGCAATCGCTGCGGCCACGCGCATCTGATGTTGAGCCGGTACGACATTGGGTGGAGTGGGGATCAGGGATTATAAACTGAGCGAGGTGCTCACTTTCCAAGATGCCGCTGGCGAACCTGCGTTCAGCGGGCTGCTGTTACTCGGACGCTGGCGCACGGCGGGCAACCGCTGACTCGCGGGTTCGCGCACGGGGCGTCTCCGCCGGCCATGCCGCACCACGGATAACGTTGAGGGCCGTCCCCAGCAAGAAGTGCAGCAATTGCGTTTTCACCAACCCGATGGAGCGTGAGCGGCGCACATCTCCGGTATGGCTCCCGTGCGAGATGGTCCCCGCGATACCGGCACGCTGCACATACTGTGCCGTAACCACCTCGGTCTGCTGCCGCGCACGGGCTGCCTGGCGGGCGACAGCGTGATCCCGTTCCCGCACCTGTACCGACCGCGGTTCCGTCGCCGACCGGGTACACGCGCCGCGCCACGCACAGGCCGCACACACCGGCTTCCTGAATCTGCCAGGCACGATGGCATGCTCATGCCGATCCTTCCGGTCCATCCACACACCACGCTGCAGCCCCTGCGGACAGGTTGCGTGCTGGGCGTCCCAATCAGTCACAACCTGGGCGGCGGCGAAGCCGTTGCCGGCGTTCGCATGCCAACGGTGATCGTCTGCCACGGGCCCCAGCAGATCAATCCCATGCGCGCTGTGGCTCGTCATGTGACTTTAAGCATATTCTGGCAGTGAGTGCCACATTATGCTTTCAATTTTCGAAGGTTTTCACGCCGTGTGCCATGATGCCGTATAATAGCGTGATACCAGACGTTTCGCACGTGCTCGCTGGGAACTGCCACCCGCTATCCGAGGTGTGCAGGTCACCTGGGAGGGTCATATGCTCTCAGACACTGACTTTCAACACCATATGCAGCACCTGGGCCTGTCAGCCGAGGCCCAGAATATCGTTGCCACCATTCGTACCTCCCCGCCATCACGAGCGGTCACCGGGCGAGCAGGCAATGTCTGTGTGCGCTATCCCAGCTGCAAAATGGGCGTGACCATCCAGGCCGAACGTCATCGCGTCGAACTGGCCGCGATCTATCTCATGGAGCATGATCCCGATGTGCTGGAATACTACGACCAGCCGCCCCCACTGACCCTCACCTATAGCTCCCCAACGGATCGCAAGGTCACGGTGCGCCATACCCCAGACTTCTTTGTGCTGCGCACGGACGGCATCGTCTGGGAGGAATGGAAACAGGCCGAAGCCATGCCCGCGCTTGCGGCCCGCATGCCTAACCGCTATGTGCAAGCTGCCGACGGAACCTGGCGTTGCCCACCAGGGGAACAGGTCGTCACTGCGTTTGGCGGCAGCTATCGGGTGCGCACCACTGCCGAGATTGACTGGACCCTCCAACGCAATCTGCGGTTCCTGGAAGACTATCTGCGCAGCGATTGTCCCACCGTGGCGGCAGATCTGGTGTCCACGCTGGCTGAGCAAGTCGCGGCGCAGGCAGGCACGACACTGGCGGCACTGCTGGCGATACTGCCCGCTGACTCCGTCGATGCCCTCTATACGCTCATTGCAACCGAACAGATTGTTCTCGATCTGTCTGCCGTGCCCCTCGCAGAACCGGAGCGCGTGGTGTTCCGGTCTCCAGAGCAGTCCCAGACCCTTCCCGCACGTCCATCGGGCGTGTTGCCGCCCGTGGGAACTCCCGTGCTGTGGGATGGGGTGTCCTGGCTCGTGATCAACCTGGGCGTGACCACCGTCGCGTTGTTGAGTGAGGTCGGAACGTGCATTGCGTTGGATCATGCGACGATCATCGAGCTGCGTGCGGTCGGAACCATGACCTGGCCCGCTTCCCCGGACGGGGCCGCCGGGTCGCCCATTCCCGGACACACCGCAAGTCCGCAGGCGTGGCAGGAAGCGTATCGCCGCTATCGCATGCTCGCTCCTGTCCTCCAGGGAACCGCACCGGTGTCCGGTGCGGTCTCATCGCGGACGGTGCGGCGCTGGGTGCTTCGCTACCGCGCAGCAGAACGCGACCTGGGCTGTGGCTATCTGGGATTGCTGCCCGACCGCCATCGCCAAGGCAATCACACGACCCGGCTTGATCCTGGGGTGCAGACCCTGCTGGATGTGGTCATCACCACCCATTATGAGCGTCCGCAACGCCCCAGCATGCATGCCGGCTATATCATCCTGCGGCAGCGGTGTCAGGAACAGGGGCTTCCCGCACCCAGTTATCCCACCTTTACTGCCGCCATCCGCCAGCGTCCTCGGACGGAGCAGGTGCGCAAACGACAGGGCACCCGTGCCGCTTACCAGCAGCAGCCCTTCTACTGGGAATTGACCGCCCAGACCCCGCGCCACGGCGACCGCCCCTTTGAGATTGCCCATATTGACCACACCGAACTGGATATCATGCTGGTCTGCTCGCGCACCGGTCAGGTGCTGGGGCGACCCTGGCTGACGCTGCTGGTGGATGCTTTTTCGCGGCGGGTGCTCGCGTTTACCCTGATCTACGATCCGCCCAGCTACCGTTCGTGTATGCTGGTGCTGCGCGACTGCGTGCGTCGCCACCAACGCCTGCCCCAGAGCGTGGTGGTTGATGGCGGTGTGGAGTTTGGCAGCATCTATTTTGAAACGCTGTTGGCCCGGTATGGGGTAACCAAGAAAACCCGTCCCGGTGGGCAACCGCGCTTTGGCTCCGTGATCGAGCGGCTCTTTGACACCGCGCATACAACCTTTATCCATACGCTGCTGGGCAATACCCAGGCGTTGCGTGATGGACGCCAGATGACGGCAGCAGTTGACCCCCGCACGCTGGCGCAGTGGACACTGGGGCGCTTGCTGACGCGGTTTGAGGAGTGGGCCACCGAGGTCTATGACACGACCCCGCATCCGGCGCTGGGTCTGTCTCCACGGGAAGCGTTCACGCAGGGCCTGGTGCAGAGCGGCTTTCGCACACATCGGCGCATCGCGGACGACGAGCCATTCCGCATTGGAACGCTGCCCACGACCCGCCGAGGGACGGCGATGGTGCAGCCGACGACCGGCGTGAAGATCAACCATCTCTGGTACTGGGCGGATGCCTTTCGCCAACCGGGCGTGGAGCGCACCCGCGTGCCGGTGCGCTATGACCCGTTCGACGCGGGCATCGCCTATGCGTATGTGCAGGGGCGGTGGGTGCGGTGTATTTCTGAGTACTATGCGCAATTTCAAGGACGCAGCGAACGGGAAATCCAGCTTGCCAGCGCTGAACTCCGCAAACGTCGCCAGCAGCACGCACCACAGTCGCCGCTCAGTGGCGGGCAGTTGGCCAGCTTCCTGTCCTCGCTGGAAGCCGAGGAACTGCTGCACGAGCAGCGCCGCCGCGATGCCGAACGGCAGGCCAGTCAGCCAGAGGCCGAGGTGCCAGAACTACCGACCACTGAGGCACCGCCGCGTCCACCAGCAGCACCCTTGCCGCCGCCGATCATCTATGACGATTTTTGAGGCACCGATGACCCAGACCTTCCCGCCTGACCTGCTGCACCAGCCACCAACCGACCGGTTGACCTGGTTTCGGCAGAAGGTTATTCGTCATCCGCATCTGGACGCGGCCTGCCAGGCGGTGCAAGAAGCCATCCGCTATCCCGCTGGAACCTCGGTCATCTTCATCATCGGCGCAACGGGCATTGGCAAAACCACGCTGCGGCTGCGGCTGGAGCAGCAGCTCATCAGCGACCTGCTGCCCACGCTGACGGATGATCCGAGTCGGGTGCCGGTGGTGAGCGTGGAAGCACTGGCCCCGGAACACGGGAACTTCAACTGGCGTGACTACTATCTACGGGCCTTGCACGCCCTGGAGGAACCGCTGCTGGAGCACAAACGGCCCCGACCGGGTGAGGAACCGCGCACGAAGCTCCAGCGGGCGGCGGCACCGGCCCTGCGTCGGGCGCTGGAACAGGCATTACACCATCGGCGTCCGCTGGCGTTCCTGCTGGATGAAGCACAGCATCTCAAGAACGTGAGCAGTGAACGCCGCTTGCTCGATCAGATGGACACGCTCAAATCGCTGGCCCAGACGACCGGCACCCTGCATGTCCTGTTTGGAACCTATGAGGTGCTGGCGTTGACCAATCTGAGTGCCCAGTTAGGGCGGCGCAGCCGCGAAATTCATTTCCCGCGCTACCGGTTGGATCACCCTGACGACCAGCAGGCATTCCGCAACATCCTCTACACGTTCCAGCAGGCCGTGCCGCTGCCTGACCCGCCCGATCTGGTCGGGCGCCTGGACGACTGTTATGCCCAGAGTGCCGGCTGTGTCGGCGTCCTCAAAGACTGGCTCAACCGCGCCCTGGCGCTGGCGTTGGACGCCTCCCTGCCCACCCTGACGCCTACCGTGTTGGAGCAGGCCAGTCTGGCGCTGACCAAACGGCTGCAACTGGCGCGGGACATCCAGATGGGAGAAGCGGCCTTTGTGACCACCGATCAGCAGCAAGCCGAACTGCGTGCCCTGCTCGGAATCTCGCCCGCCGATGCAGAAGCCACCGTGGCACCGCATTCCCGTCGCGTGGGCCGACGCCAGCAGACCCGTGATACGCATGGGGAACCGACGGAGGAACCGGCATGCTGACGTGCTATCCTGACTGCGACCTGACCCGCCCAGACGTGCCGCCGCGCAGCCGCCTGTATGGCCTCGCCCTGCACGGGATCGGCACGCCGCTGGTGGAAGGACTGCTCAGCTACGTCATTCGTCTGGCCGATGCCCACGCCGTCACCCCGGCCATGCTCATCACGCATGAAGTGCTGCCGTATCTGCACCCGGAGCCCGGCGTACATCCAGCCACGACTCGTCTGCACCATTTGTGGGGAGCCTATAGCAACGTCTTGAATGGCTTTCGGCACGCCACCATGCAGTGGAGTACCCTGCTCGCCCGCTTGACCGGTCAGACCACCCTGACCACCGGGACGTTGCTGGCGTGGCAGGCCGTCCTCGCCCCAACGCATCTGCTCCGCCGCACGCATGCCTGGTGTCCGCACTGTTCTGCCCAATGGCATGCCACCGGGCTGCCCCTGTATGCGCCGTTGCTGTGGAGTCTGGCGGTCGTGATGGTCTGTCCACAGCATGGCACCCGGTTGCAGGAACACTGTCCCGCATGTGAACGAGCAATTCCCTGTCTGCATCGGCAGGCGCGACTCGGGTATTGTCCCCACTGTGCGACCATGCTGACAACCGTCGGTCAGCCCGCACCGACCGCCCCTGATCCCTGGGAATGCCGGGTCGCTCGCCAGGTCAGCGATCTACTCGCCACGCCACTGCCGCAGCCTCCACCTCCACGAGCGCATGGAACCGCCGCTGTGCAGGCAGCCGGGCAACAGATGCCCACCTGGACGCAGGTGACGGAACTCGCCCGACGCCTGGGGGTGCGGAGCAGTGCCGTGACACAGTGGCGCACCGGCATGGCCGTGCCGGAACTGGAAAGCCGGCTCCGTCTGGCTGCCGTGCTCGGCACCAGTCTGCAAACGGTGCTCACTTGTGTCCCGGCCCCACCCGTTGCAGACACCTATCCCGCGTTGCCAGACCGCCCGACTATGCCGCAGCGTGCGCAGCCGCGCCGGGTGTTCGATCAGGCCACCGTAGCGACGCATCTGACTGAGGTGTTGGCAGATACCCGTGAGCCACCACCATCCATGCGAGCGGTAGGACGGCAGCCGGGCTATGCCGATTCGCAGATTCGGCAGTATTTTCCTGAGCAGTGTCGGGCGATCTCTGCCCGCTACCTCGCGTACCGGCGGGCCTGCTGTCTCGCCCGTCGCCAGCAGGTGTACGCCGATATCCGAGCAGCAGTTGCGCAGTTGGATGCGCAGGAACAGTATCCGCAGTTGACGGCGGTTGCGCAGCTTGTGCGTGACCCCGGCACAGTACGTGATCCGCTGGCGCGACAGGTCTGGCGGGCGGAACTGGAGCGCCTGGGGTGGCGACGCAGCCAGTGAACCCTCCCTGCTTGCCTTGAAAGCATATTCTGGCAGTACGGTCTTGGACTGCGTCACACCGCGATAAATGAGTGGTTGCGGGTTTGGGGATCAACCTGGTAGCGCAAAACCTTCGAAAATTGAAAGCATAATGTGGCACTCACTGCCAGAATATGCTTAAAGTCACAACCAGCACGCCGTCGCCGTTATAGGCCCGTGAACAACAGTGGAACAGAAAGTGGCGCTATAGAAATATTTCACAAAGTAGGAGGTGCCCCGATTGTTTGCGCCACTCACTCCATCAAATTCGCGCCATCGCCGTGAGCTTCAGGGCGTTGGCGTGGCTGCTGGTAGCCAGGGTTCACCTTCCAGTGTCCATTTCTCAGTGCCAAGATCGAGGATGATGGTGCGACTGATTTCATCCGTAAAATTAATTGTCCCTGTCGGGCCAGTTGCTGCTGTGATAGTCAACGGGCCAATATCCTGTGGACACTCCCGCAGTTCATCCATATACTGTCTTCCATTCGCCATCGGCTCAGAAAGCTCTATCACCGTTATGGCGCTGCAAAACGCCTCTGGTGTGCTCACGTAGAATGGTTGTACTTCCCCCGTATCGGTTGTGACACCACCTACACGCCATACACTGCGCATAAACTCGTATCGTAAGCTGATGGGAGCATCTTCTTCTGTGTGGTCTCTTCCATCGACTACGGGTGCAATACGCGTGAGAGCTGCTTGTCTCTCAGCGGTAGTGTGTGTAGGAGAAGGCACCATGTCCCACCTACTATCATCCAGTGTCCATATCTCAGTTGAGAGATCAAATGTGATGGTACGGTTCAATCTATCAGTCAAGGTGACAATGCCATCTTGTGCGGTGATGTCGGTGATGATGATTTCACCAATATCCTCCGGGCATGACCATCGACGGTTGTAGTGCTGAAGACTGGCATCAGGGCTGAAAACGAATGTGTTTAGCGCGCATTTTTCATGGTGCGTGGTCACAAAAAAAGGTTGTCCATATCCTTGCTGATTAACAACGGCCCCCGCGAGCCAAACACTGGCGTTGTATTTGTAGCTAAGTGCACTCGTGCCACCAACTGTTTCCTCGAATGAGAGTTGACGAATTGCACGCAATTCTGGATGAATACCAGGGGTCATCGTTGGGGCCACAGTCGGTCTCCCGGCTGTTTCATACTCAGCCGCCGAGGTGGCGAGCAGGGCGGTGCGATTGGGCGTTGGTGCAGCTTCCATTGTTTGCCAAATCACTGCATCTGCAGTTGCATTGAATGCCCCGATACCTCCTGCGATTTCAATACATTGCTCTCGTTCTGCTTGTGTTAAAGAGCCCTCGTTATCTTGACACGAGGTAGTGGGTGGAGTCTGTGCGAGCGTGAGCGAGAAGAATAGTATCACACAGATCGCTACTGAAACTACCAGGCTGCTAAATGCCTTCTTGTTCATCTATGCACCTCTTGTATCTCATTTTTATGGGTTTCTATCTGAACAGCTCATAGATCCATCATCATCCAAGGGCCTCAAGCAAAAACTGGAAACTGATGGTGCAAGCCGAGTTGGTAAGTTTATGACTCTCAGACCATCGAAGAGTTGACTCCAAGATTCCTGCCAAGTGAAGGAACCTGTTCCGCAAATAGTACTCCCGTTGTTCTCAGAAGTAACCCCATTGAAGAAGACATCACCCCTGAAGTTATTTGCCACAGTGATCCAGCTCACTTCGGTGTCTGGGCAATATATTTGAGGGTACGAACGAGCAACTCCGAGCACATTCACCTCAAAGATCTGTTGTTGTGTCCACTGTAGAGACCAGTTTACACCCAAATCAGATTGCCCTTGCAATTCTATCCAGGCATTGCTGCCAAAATTGATGACAGCCACAGATGGGGCAATGGATTGATAGCCATAAAACCAGTTTTGGGTACCCTTGCCACATGCGATCCACGGAAGTACTTCCTCTACATCTCCATCTCCATCAAGATCGGTTCGGTCTGGTGCTGTAAACCTTTCGCTGGGCGTGTCATCCCACCAAGATTCTACATCATTTGCCCCTATAATGCCCACTCTTAGATTTGGAACGTCGATTTCGTCTAACATCAATCGCCATTCCTCACCAGCTTGCCTCCAGAGATCTGAAGTTTCTCCTAGATTATTACAATCCCACGGGAAGTTGGCATTATTAGTTCCAATTGCAATCCGTCCACTTCGGTGTGCAGGATTGGCAAGATAACCTTCTACATACGCTTCTGCCACACTAATTACCCAATCACGGTCTCGAATTCCATTATCGCCTATACAAGGACTATATGAACCAGGAGGAGTTAGTTGCACTCCCCAGCCGTCTACATTTGGATTAGCTGGCTCTACTTGTCTCCCAAATGCTAAAATTATGTCGTTCAATGGTGCACCACTCTGTGCAGTATATCCCTTCTCAAAAGCTACTCTTGCTACTCGCGGTTCTCCAGTTACATCAGTAACATCAAAGTTATTCCAATCACACCGAACATACCGAGCGGTGGCGGCAGCATTGACTGGAATATCTGGTGCAGTTCCCTGTCCCTGCAACACCAACGGCAGATACAATGGGCGAGCCAGTTGCTCGGGTGCTGCTTCAGCCGTCGCCGATGCTGTTGGTGGTACCGTTGGTGCTTCTTGCGCACCCACATGCTGCTGCGGCGGCACCGGGTGAGTCATCAGAATGACGGTACACACAACCCAGACCAGCACACTCCCACCAATCAATCGTCGCAGCGCGACCTGGTTCATCCCTTCCTCCTCTATCCGGTTGCGCCGCGCCGCCGTCGCGCCCGCAATTCTGCATCGGCAGCCGCATCGCTCTGCTCGGCATAGCGCAACGTCGTCTGGATGTTGCGATGCCCCAACCGCTTGCGGATCGTTGCCAGGCTCACGCCGTCGTTGACCAGGTCGGTGGCGTGGGAGTGGCGCAACTGGTGGAGCGTGCAGGTAATTCCCGCCATGCGACAGTACGCTGCCCAGCGGGTCTGCACGCTCTGGTAGCGCAGTGGGCCACCGTCGCCGTTTTTCTCAGCCCGGAAGAGCAACCCGTGCTGGTAGCCGGTCTGTTTCAGATAGCGCCGCAGCAACGCCACGAGCTTCGGGTCGTCCAGCAGGATGGTGCGCTGCCGCCCGCCTTTGCCCGTCACTCGCACATGCTCATCATCCTGTGTCAAGGTCAGGTCGTCGATGTGGATTGCCAGGGCCTCACTGATGCGTAGCCCCGTCTCCACCAGTAGCCGAAACAGCAACCGATCCCGCAATCGGTCGCGCGGAATACACTCCAGAATGGCATCGATCTGCGTGCGGGCAATGCCACGCGGGGCCGGTTCCGCGTGCTGCACCCGTTCAATCTTCACCATCGGATTGACCGCAATGAGGTCGTGCTTCACGGCCCAGGTGAGAAAACTCGCCAGGGCCGCCTGCTTGCGGGCGCGGGTTGCGGGCTGGAGGTGCTGACCCTGTGCGAAAAACTGGCGCAGCACCTCCACCGTAATATCGGCCACCGATCCGTGAAAGCTGGTCGCAAACTGCGCCAGGTCACTGGCGTAGGCCCGCTGGGTGTGGGGCGAGCGGTTCGCCTGCTCCAGGTCGGTGAGAAAGGCCGCAATGGCCGTTGTCAGGGGAAGCATGACTCTGTCCTGGTATCCGTTTTCGCTTATTCCTGTGATAACGATGCGATTGTGATCAGCTCGCCTGGTGCAGATACCCCACTGCTATCCCAGGTGCATGGCAGCGTTTCTGTGATAACGTGAATTATCACAGAATGCTTCGCACGGGCGGACTTTGTGAATTTTGTTCTTAGCGCCACTTTCTGTTCGACTGTTGTTCATGGGCCTGGGTGGGATCCAAACAGGCTGAAAACCCCGGCGGCTGTTGCAGGCAATACGTCTGTCAAGCCCAGCGATCAGGGTAGTGTTACGAAACAATTGGTTATACAATATGCCAATGACATGAGGGATGGCAAGTTTGACTGGGGGAGGATGCGGGATAAGATAGTATTCATCCATGCCAGGAATGGCACATTTATCGAGCAAGGTCATCACAGGTTTCTTGCATCAAGACTGTCTGGTGTTGCAATTCCCGAAGATGCGATAGTCTATCGAAACTATCAAAGCTTCGACTGGCCAGTCGGAACTGAGTGGACTGCCATTCATTGGAATTAAGGAGTCAAGGTATGTGTAATGGGTTAAGAGATTAGCGCACTCTTCATCATTTGTTTGAACTCTCGTAAGCCAAATGAGATGTGGCGTGTGTGCTAACGCTATGCAATACTACAGTGAGGTTCTACCATAGGCAAGCAGGCTTGTCACAATAATCAGGAGGAATAATGGAGGATAACGAAATAGCTTCTCTGAGTGAAAGAGAAGTTCTAGAACGTGTGCATCATGAATTAAGACAAAACATTACAGCTGCGCGCGGATGGATTCGATTGCTTACAAGTGGAAACTTAGGCTTCTCAAGCGAAAAACAAGAGGAGACCCTTCTGATACTCCAGGAGTATATTGAGAAGATGGCTGAAGTGAATCACTGGTTAGAAGTGTGGAAATCGCAATAGATCAATAGCTATAATTCGCCGTAGATCAGTGTTAGGCTTAACGCAGGGTTAGGTAGGGATGGGGTGTCGAAGAACAGAACAAGTACTTCTGCCTGGGGGGGCTGTATACTCACCGTTCGCTTATTTCTGGAAGCGGTGCATGAAATTGACCTATCAGCAGGTCAAAAATGGTCATTTTTGCGATGTGTCACTCCACATGACGGCTCACGTTGTCGAAATGTTTTATATTCCGGTATCGTAGAGGCCGTAGTGGAAAACAGGTTCCAAAATCAGCCAGTTTTTTCGTGTTCAAGTGGGGTCAGAATTTCATGTAATGCTTGAAAAAATAAGCGAATGAGAAGTATAATTTACCGGTTCAACGCTCTGGGATAGCTTGCCGTACAATGGTAAGCACAGGTTATATCGGCGATGCGCTTGGCAGCGTGCTCCAGACGCTGGACGATGCGGGTGCGGTGGTGGGGAGCATCGCGTACGATCCGTGGGGCGTGCCGACCGCGGGCACCCTGAGCACGCCGTTTGGGTTTACGGGGGAACTACACAGCGCGGGGCAGGTGTATCTGCGGGCCAGGTGGTATGCGCCGGGGCAGGGGCGCTTTGTCAGCGAAGACCCGTTTGCGGGGTGGGCGGAGCTGCCGTACTCATTGCATGCGTATCAGTATGGGTATAGTAATCCGCTGCGGTGGACGGATCC
>DAOTUI010000166.1:0-68668 GCA_034437035.1 Chloroflexaceae bacterium | reverse complement strand
CGAGACTGCGGCATGGGCGGCACGCCGGAATGCGAACAACGCCACGATTGACTGGCGCTTTACCAGCGACGCGGCCCGCACGAAACTGGACCGACTCTATCCGGTATAATCACTGTGGTGAGCCACTAGAAGGAAATTGCGCCTCCGGCAGGGCGGAAGATTCCAGATTTTTTTGACGAAAATTTGGCTCCGAGAGCCAAATTTTCGTCAAAAAGAAAAAAGCGTACTACGCTGCCGCAGGCGAATCGGGCCGTTATCGGGCACAAACGCCCGGTTTGCCGACCCACCGTGTAACTTGTGTCATTTAGAAATAGTAAGCATAGTAAACAATGACTGAAGAACAGACCGATATTCTGATCATTGGCGCGGGTGTGGCCGGGTTGGCCGCCGCGCGACTGCTGGCCCATACCGGGTTGCGTATTCAGGTGCTGGAGGCGCGTAACCGGATTGGCGGGCGCATTTTTACCTGCCATGATCCAACCCTTTCCATTCCGGTGGACCTGGGAGCCGAGTTTATCCATGGCACGCCGGCCGAGATCTGGCAGATCATCAATGCCGCTCGCCTGCCGGTCCACGAGATCAACGGCGAGAGTTGGTGGTCATATCAGGGCACCCTGCACTCCGCCCATGATCTCTGGCTGAAGGTCGATCAGATCTTGCGGCAGATCCCGCAGGCCGGTCAACGCGACTGCTCCTTTCAAGATTTTCTGGCATCGCTGCACCTGGACGATGACGAGTGGGACGAGGCAAAGACGCTGGCAACCGCATTTGTGGAAGGCTTTAATGCTGCCCGGAGCGACCGGATCAGCATTCAGGCGCTGGGCGGTGATGAGGAAGCGGGCGGACAGTTTCGCCTCGTGGGTGGCTATGACGGCGTGGTCAACTGGCTGCACGCCGGACTTGATCCGGCCGGCACGGTTGTCCGCTACAACACGGTTGTTACGCATATCGCGTGGAGCCGGGGCGCCGTCGAGGTGCATACGCATGGGCCAACCGGACGGGAGCTTGCACCGCTACGCGCAACATGCGCTATCATCACTTTACCGCTGGGCGTCCTGCAGGCTCCGCCTGAGCAGCCGGGCGGTGTGCGCTTTGTCCCCGATCCGGCGGAGAAACGCGCAGCCGTGCAGCGCCTGGAGATGGGGCCGGTTATCAAAATCACCCTGCGCTTTCGCCGGCGCTTCTGGGAGAATTCCCACCATATCCATGCCGGCGATGGTGAAGGTATCCGTGACCTCAGCTTTATTCATACCCGCGCGGCCACCTTCCCAACCTGGTGGACCGCCTACCCCATGCTGATGCCCCTGCTCACCGGCTGGGCCGGTGGCACTGCCGCCACCCGCCTGACCGGACAGAGCGAACTGGCGCTGGTTGATCAGGCGGTTGAGGCGGTAGCTCAGGCATTTGGTGTCAGGCGTGCCTGGATCGAAGGACTCCTCGATGCCTGGTACACGCATGACTGGCAGGCCGATCCGTTTGCGCGGGGAGCCTACAGCTACCTCGCCGTCGGTGGGCTGGACGTTCCGGCAATCCTGGCACAACCGATTGCTGATACGCTCTTCTTCGCGGGGGAGGCGACCAATACCACCGGGCACGAAGCCACCGTCCATGGCGCAATTGCCACCGGACGGCGCGCGGCGCATGAAGTGTTGCAGCGGTTCACGCAACCATCATGCACCGACGACCGCTCAAAAGCTATTGACAAAGGCCGGCACAACCCGTAGAATAATAGGGTCATTAACCGTTTACAGTAGTGTCTCCGAGTTCTCAGCCGCCTCGGAGAACGGGGAACAGTTCCCACCGCAGGCTGTCTTGTGTGCATTATTCACCTGGCCTTGAGTCCATACGTGCCCCACCATACTCTTTTCAAGCGTAGGTGTAGATTCGTGTCTGCCCCGCAGAGCGGTTCCGGCACCGGAACGGCATGCGGACGTGCAGAAGCACGTCCCTACGCAAAACCGATTTGAGGAGAAGACCGGACCCGCTGACGTGTTCCCTTCCGCAGAACGGTTCCGGCACCGGAACGGCATACGGACGCGTAGAAGCGCGTCCCTGCGAAAAAGCCTGGTTTTCACGCTGCGCACTCATGCGCATACGCTTCCGAGCCTTCAGCCACCTCGGAAGATCTATCACCGGCTGTGAGGAGATGTACATATGTCAAATCTGCAAAACATGCGTGCCCGCTAAAACGCCGGCAACGCGCGTAACGGTCGAGACACGCTATCGTCAATATCCGAAACGCCCCAAAGCCCACCCGGTAAAACGCAAGGGCAAGATCGAGATGGTGGATGATCCCGGCGGGGAAGGCTACGAGATTGCGCGCGAAGTCCTGGCATGCCCTACCTGCGCCGCCTGCCACCAGGCCCAGGCTGCTGAAGCCACCGACAGCGATACGGCCATACCATCGTCACACGGAACACACACGCCATAGGGCTGCTAAAAAACGCAACAGTTTGTGCCCGGCACACAGTGGCCCCGGCAAGTGAGCTTGCCGGGGCCGCATTGATCTAGAGCGGTGGTAGTATTAGCGGCGGCGGCGCTGATGCGTCTGCAAGCCCAGTCCGAGCGCCAACAAGCCCAGCAGCAGCAGCGGTAACAGCAGGCGTTGATCCGGTCCGGTCCCGGTGATGGGCAGCGTTTGTGGGATGGGCACCGGGCTGGGAGTGGGCGTTGCCGCCGGGATAGGGGTTGCGGTTTCCGGCGCTGGTGACGGTGACGGCAGCACGGTTTCAACCGGCACACCGGGCGAGGGGGTCAGAGTTGCGGTTGGCTCGGCGGTATCGCCCCCTTCCGGGAAGAAAATGGTGGTTGTTGCGGTATTGTTCGAGGGATCGTCGGTGGTGCTGTCGCTCGTCAGCACAGCCAGGTTGGAAAACTCGGTAGCATCGGGGATACTCAAGAGGCGCACGATAATCCGCACATTGACCGTCTCGCCCTCCTCTACCGTGCCAATCCAGGCACCAACGGTCTGCTCGTTAATTACGATCTGTCCCTTGCTGGTCGTGGCATCGACAATCTCGAAATAGGGCGGGAAGGTATCCTCAACAATCACGCCCGCAGCCTCGGCATTGCCCTCCACCGTGACCGCCAGGTCGTAGACGACTGTATCGCCGACACGGGCTACTTCGGTGTTGGTTGTCTTGGTGACGCGCGGGTCA
The DNA here is from genome assembly GCA_034437035.1 of Chloroflexaceae bacterium. Lineage (GTDB taxonomy): Bacteria > Chloroflexota > Chloroflexia > Chloroflexales > Chloroflexaceae > CAKZQX01. The sequence continues at coordinate 65,510 of DAOTUI010000166.1, read as the reverse complement.
GCCCGCCGTGGGCCGTCGTCGTCGTCACCGTCATCGCCGTCATCGGGAGGGGAGGTCGGCACTGCCGTGTTGTCGGGTGGCGTCGTCGGTTCGGGTTCGGGTGATGGTCGCACGGGTGTGTCTTCCGGCGGCACATCGGTGGGGGGCACATCGGTGGGGGGCACATCGGTGGGGGGCACATCTGTTGGCGGGAGTGGGGGTTCATCGGTGGGGACATCGGCCGGTTGAGCCACATCGGTCGGTTCCTGAGCAAGAGTAATAGTCCGTGGAACGATCAGCAAGAGCATGCCGGCAAGGGCGACAAGGCCAAAAAACTGCAGATAGCGCATAACCGTCTACTCCTCCTTACACTACACGAGAGAACAAAACGCCGGGTTTTTAACCCGGCGTTACAACGAATGAACGAATGGCGGGCAATGACTCCGGCATACTCCCATCCAGCGAGCCCCTGGCGGGATGCCGGCGCTTAGGTGTCGGCGGGTGCCGCCGACACAGTAGGCTCCACGTCCGGTACTTCTTCGGCGGAAGACGCATTCTTGCTGCTGTCGGGTGGCACTTCCGGCAGGATCAAGAGTGGCTCTGCAGGTGTCACCAGGCGCTCTACCACCGCGCCCAGGCGTTGAAATTGCGGGCCAAGCTCGGTCTCCTCCAGCGGAATATTCACCGGCACATCGAGTTGCACCGGGATAGAGGTTTCCAGCGGCACCGACATATCCAGCGCAATCGGCAGTTGCAACCCGGCGGGGAGTTGAATGCCGACGGTCGCATTCAAATTGCCGCCACCGGCAGGAAAAAGAATGCTGGCCGGAACATTCAGGGGAATGGGTTCTGTTAAGGTTGCTACCGTGGTCTGCTGAATCGGTACATCGATCACAATTGGAATGCGCGTATCCAACGGAACGGTGTAGATAATGCGTGCTGCCTGTAACTCCGCAACCACATCCTGCAACTCGGCGATATTGTTCCCGGCAAATTGCTGCGTGCTGCCTACAACCGTCGTGAGTTGATTGCGCTGGGTCACAACCAGGCCCACCAACACCCCGATGATAATGAGCAGCAGCAAGTTGAGCGCAAATGATGTCCAGATCATGGCCTTGTAGAGTGGTGCGATCCGGGCATACCGTTTCCGTGGAGGAGCGGGGGGATTGGCAGTTGTGTCGTCGTGCTCATGCCCGGTAGTAGTAGCATGCTGTGTGTCCATAAACTTTCTCCTTGCGCGTGTAGACGATCCGTCACTTTCAGGATGGCAACTGCGGTACCTATGGAGAGTGGTGATGTAGAAATTGTCAACTTACGCCTATGTCGCTATGGTACGACATGATTGCGTATTTTGCACATGCAATCATACCACATCAAATGGCATATGCAAGAGGTTGCGTGCTTCTGCTGTGTAAACTTACTGCGGTGTGTAGTTGCACCGCTTGCGCTAACACAAGCTCTTCTAATTTTAATGGAAATACAACGATTTGGTTACTATACAACTGTAATATCTTGTGGTACCATAGTACGGCGCTTTTGTAGTACTATAGTACTTACACTGATCATAGTGGTTTCGTCTATGGAATTGTAACGAAAAACTGTCCCGTTTTTAGAAAGAATGTTTGGGCCATGCTCCAGACAGGGTAGTCTTCCTAAGGAGGGAAATAATGAAGCCGGTCTACACGCCCGTTCTGCGGGCGCTTCTTGTCTTGACGGGTATTGCACTACTGGTCGGTGGACGGGATGTGGATGTGTATGCAGTTGAGATTCCGACTGACGGGAGTGTGGCATTTATCCAGACAAGCGGCCCCAATGCTGACCTCGGAAATGGTGATTTCTATACCAGTGTGGATGGTGCGAATGAGCCGCATATTATTCGCTTTGAGGTTCCCTGTACCTGGCCGGCTAATCGTCCCATTACGGTAGCCCTGTTTGATCCCGAATCACTTGAGTCGGGTACGGCGATTGATATTGACGAAATTCAGGATGCTGCGGATGACACGACCTTTACCCTGAAACAGGGTACGACGATCCTGGCGACGGAGACCTACACCCCCACCGGGGGTACGGATGGGTTATGGGTAGAGTTAGCGACATTTGTGCCGCAAGTTGATTGCGGTACGGCTCTGGCATCAACCTATACGGTTGAGACAACTACTTCGGACAACGATGAGCAGAGTTGGCGGTTGCGCGTAGGCTATGATCCTGATTGTGTTAATAACGCATGCTCAGGGATCGGTGCGGATCAGTCGGCATTGCTTGATGGTGGTGAGGAAATAATAGATGATCTTGATGGCACTCCGGGAACCGGCGATGAGTTGCTGGTCGGGTTGTTGCAGGTATCGTTCCAGCATGCCGGCGATGAGTGTCAGCTCTTTTATTTCCAGGTTGATGCAACGGCTTCAGAAGTTGTTCTGCACAACTTCGATATGGATAATGAGGAAAGTATTACCTATCGCACCCCCACCGGGCGTGAAATAGATGGGACACTGTCAGGGCAGGCCATCTGGAATAATGGTAATGACTCAAGTACGCCGCCCGAACGCGTGGGAGATGTTATAGAGGTGTTGCCCGACGAGGGTGGCGTCTGGAGCGCCGAGGTCTGTACCGGCTCGGACAATCAGTATATCTTTGAGGGTGAGCGGGATAAGGCGATCTTTTATGACCAGCCCCCTACGCCGCAGATGGACGTTGCCAAAGATAATGGGGTTACGGTGGTACGCCCGAATGATCTGCTGACCTATACTATTGCCTTTACCAACACCTCGAACACCAGTGCCTCGCCCGGTGCCGCCGCCCGGGTCAACCTGAGTGATCAACTGCCCCAGGATACAACCTTTGTCGCGTGTGAGATCGATGCCCCCCTGACCGGGACATGTACCGAGACAACACCCGGTTTGCTCAATATTGACATCAACGAACTGATCATAGCGACACCGGGAGAAAATAGCGGCAGTGTGCAGGTGACGGTGCGGGTCAACCCCGGCGCGGAGGGTACGCTCCTCAACACGGTTGATCTGAACTATCAGGATATCTTCGGCAACAACTACTCCCCCGTATCGGCGGAAGATGAGGATGTGATCGAAGACTCCTCCGTGCTTACGGCGACCAAGGATGATAGCCTGTTGGATGATAATGATGAGAATGGCGCGGCGTCGGCGGGTGATATCCTGGAATACACGATTATTATGACCAATGCCGGTAATCTGCCGGCCGAGGAGGTTGTGTTTGTGGATACACCTGATGCTAACACAACTCTGCGACCCAACACGCTGACAACTACCGCCGGCACGATCATCAGCGGCAATAATCCGGGTGATACAACGATTGAGATTGAGATCGGGACAGTTGCGGTCGGGGAAAGTGTGACAATTACCTTCGAAGTACAGGTAAATGATCCGCTGTCGCCGGATGTAACGGAGGTGGCGAATCAGGGCGTCTTCACGGGTGATAATGTCGATCGTACTCCAACCGATGATCCCGACACGCCCGATCTGCCGGATGATCCAACCATCACGCCGCTGGTGCCGCCGCTCGTGCCCGCGCCGCCGGTGCTGGAGGCGACCAAGACGGTGGTTACGTTGAACACCGCAGCCGACGCGCCATGCCGGGCTCTGGTTGACGAGACGCTGCAGTATACCGTGGTGATTACCAATAGTGGTAATACGCCGGCCACACAGGTGAACTTTGTGGATACGCCCGACGCTAACACGCGGCTGGTGCCCGACTCGGTGACAACCACGCCGGGAACGGTGCTCAGCGGGAATAGTGCCGGCGATACGCAGGTGCAGGTGGATATTGGTACACTGGCACCGGGATCTCAGGTTGAGATTACCTACCAGGTGACGGTGCCGGATTTGCCGTCAGGCCAGACGGTGCTGGAGAACCAGGGTCGTGTCGGCGCAAGCGAACTGAATACCGATGTGCTGACGGATGATCCGGCAACGGCCGAGCCGGACGATCCTACGCAGACATTGGCCTGTGCTCCGCCACCATCAACCTTCCTTACCGCCACCAAGGATGATAGCCTGCTGGTCGATAATGACGACAATGGCGCGGTGTCGGCGGGTGAGACGCTGGAATACACAATTATTATGACCAACTCCGGCAATGTGGCGGCTGAGGGGGTGGTGTTCACCGATACGCCCGACGCCAATACGACCCTGGTAACTGGTGAAGTTGAAACGACGCAGGGTGAAATCGTTATCGGCAATAATCCGGGTGATACCACAGTTGAAGTGGTGATCGGGACGGTAGCGGTCGGGGCGAGTGTGACGATTACCTTCGCAGTGCAGGTAAATGATCCGCTGTCGCCGAATGTGGACCGGGTAGCGAACCAGGGCACCTTCACGGGCAGTAATATCACTGACGACACGCCGACGGATGATCCGGGCACGCCCAATCTGCCGGATGATCCCACGATCACGCCACTGGTGCCGCCGGTCGCGCCTGCGCCGCCGGTGCTGGAGGCGACCAAGACGGTCGTGACGCTGGAAACCGAGGCCACGGCTCCCTGCCGGGCACTGGTTGATGAGACGCTGGAATACACGGTCGTGATTACCAATAGCGATGGTGGAGACGCAACGCTAGTTACCTTTGTGGATACGCCTGATGTCAACACGCAACTGGTGCCCGGCTCGGTGACGACCACGCAGGGAACGGTGCTCAGTGGGAATGCCGCCAATGATACGCAAGTGCAGGTGGACATTGGTACGCTGGTGTCAGGCGCGCAGGTGAAGATTACCTATCAGGTGACGGTGCTGGATCTGCCGGCCAATCAGACCGTGCTGGCGAACCAGGGCCGCATCAGTACGGACGAACTGAGTGATGATCTGCTGACGGATGATCCGACGACGGCGGAGATTGGCGATCCAACGACGACCTTAGCCTGTGTGCCGGGGACAACCGCGATTGAGTTGCTCCAGTTCACCGCGACCCGCGAGGGTGCCACGCTCCGGGTGCGCTGGGTAACCGGTACCGAACTCAGTACCTGGGGCTTTCACCTCTATCGCAGTACCGATGGCAGCCGCGCAAACGCTGTGCGGGTGACACCGGAGTTGATCATTGCGCGTGGACGCGGACAGGAGCAGACGGTCTACACCTGGATTGATCGTGATGTTGGGGAGGGAACCAGCTATACCTACTGGCTGCACGAAATCGAACTTGACGGCAGCACCCACGAGTATGGCCCGGCCGCCAGGACTGCACCGCAGCGCGACGGCGGGCGGATCTTCCTGCCGATGGTGATCCGGTAGTGTGTTAGTCCAGTGGTCCGGGTCAGCTCTGACCCGGACCACTGGATCAATGGCAATCAATGACACGCGTTACGCGGTGGGCGTACAAATCGGACATGTGCTCCCACAACGGCAGTCTTCGCCTCCGGCAGGATGGTACTTTGTGGATCTTTTCACAAAAATGTTGCACGCAGTGCAACATTTTTGTGAAAAAGAAGAGAATCTTCCGCCCTGCCGGAGGCGAAATTTCCTTTTGGGTGAGCAACCGCGTAACTCGTATCAATGACACGAGTTACGCGGTTGAGATCCAAACCAGACATTTGACCCGATGGAAGCCGGAGGCGAAAAGGTCCGTTCGCAGGGAACTATGTAACTTATGTCAATGACTTTGTTCTCGGTTCTCAGTTCTCAGTTCTTTATTCTCAGTTCTCCGCTTCGAGTTCAAATGACCGATGGATTACCTGAATCGCTTTGTCGCCATGCTCCCCGGCGACCACCAGCGAGATATTATTCTCGGTGCTGCCCTGAGCAATAGCAATCACATTGATCTCGGCCTGCCCCAGCGCGCCGAAGACGCGCCCGGCAATCCCCGGCGTGCCGCGCATGCCCGATCCGACCACCGCTACAATAATCACCGTCTCCAGCACATCAATATGTTCCACATCATGCTGCGAGAGGTCGTGCAGCAGTTCATTCCGCAGTTCACGGATGGCGGCTTCGGCCTCCCGTTGGAGCACTGCCAGGCAGATATTCTGCTCGCTGCTGGCCTGCGTAATCAGCAGGGTGTTGGCATTGGCGCGGGCTACCGCGCTGAAAATGCGGGCCGCCACGCCGCGCATCCCCTGCATGCCGGGTCCACCCACGGTAATCAGGCTGGCATCTTTAATCGCCGTTACTGCCTTGGCTGTGCCCGGTACCTGATCGCCGGTAATGCGGGTGCCGGGATGCTCCGGGTTGAAAGTGTTCAGGATGCGGATGGGGATGTTGCGCTGCACGACCGGGTGAACCGTTTTGGGATGCAGGACATTCGCTCCATAGTAGGACATCTCGGCCATCTCGGTGTAGGAGAGCAGCGGCAACGTGCGTGCTTCCGGCACAACGTTGGGGTTTGCCGTCATCACCCCGTCTACTTCCTTCCAGAACCAGACCTCGTCGGCGTCGAGGGCCGCGCCGAGGATGGAGCATGAGTAATCACTACCGCCCCGCCCGAGCGTGGTAGTGATGCCCGCTGCGGTTGCGCCAATAAAGCCGGTGACAACCGGCACGCTGTTGCGCTCCAGGAGCGGCAGCAGGCGTTCCTGGCTACGCGTGCGGGTGACATCCATTAGCGGAGTGGCATCGCCATGCCGTTCGTCGGTGATGATCAACTCGGTAGCATCAATTGCCTCGGACGATAGGGCGACACTGCGCAACGCGGCGGCGATCAGGCGAGCATTGCAGCGCTCGCCCTGCCCGCTGATCAGATCCAGGGCGCGCGGTGTCAGTTCGCCCAGGACGGCGATGCTGTGCGAGAGATCATTAATATAGTCAAACATGGCGCGGAGTTGCGGCTCAAGCGTCCGGCATTCTTCCGGGGTTGCCAGCTCGTGCGCCACCCGCATATGCATGTCCAGCAGGCGCGGGGTGATGGCTGCGGTTGCGCCGGCGTCGCCGGCCGCGGCCACCCGGGCGGCTTCGATCAGCGAGTTGGTGGTGCGCAGGTCGGGCGCATTCATCGCCGAGACTACCACCACAACCTGGTGCTGCTGCGACACATTGCGTACGATTTCAACAACCTGGCGGATGGCATCACTGCTGCCAACCGATGTACCGCCAAACTTCATGACAACACGCATAGCTACTCCTTGCGACACTGCCGATCTAGAGAAAACAGAACGCGCCGGGGATGGGCGATAGGCCATCCTCGGCGCGTCTGACTGCTATAGTACCATGCCTATGGTCAGATTGAGTTACGGAACCAGCAGCACCTTCCCGGCGGTGGCGCGTCCTTCGATCGCGGTGTGGGCGGCCGCCGCTTCTGCTAGTGGCAGGGCCCGGTCAATCCGCACACTCAGGCGGCCGGCCTCCATCCAGCGGAAAATATCAATCGCGCGCTGTTCCAGTTCCTGCCGGCCGGCGATGTAGTGGCCCAGCGAAGGGCGCGTCACATAGAGCGAGCCCTTGCTGTTCAAGATCTGCAGATTGACCGGCTCCACCGGGCCGCTGCTCTGCCCAAACAGCACCAGCATACCGCGTGGGCGCAGGCAGTCGAGGCTGCCCATAAACGTCGTCTGCCCGACCGCGTCATAGACGACATCAACCCCCTTGCCGTCGGTCAGTCGCTGTACCGCCTCGGTAAAATTCTCCTCGGTGTAGCGGATGACGACATCCGCCCCGGCCGCGCGGGCCAGTTCCGCTTTCTCCTCAGTAGAAACCGTGCCAAAGACCCGCGCTCCCACCATCTTTGCCATTTGCAGCAGCAGCAACCCCACACCACCGGCGGCGGCATGCACCAGCGCGGTATGCTCGCGTCCCAGGCGAAAGGTGCTCTGCGTGAGATAGTGCGCAGTCATGCCTTGCAGCATAACGGCGGCCGCCTGCTGCAGATCGATATCATGCGGGACGCGCACCAGTTGCGCCGCCGGGACAATGGCATACTCAGCATATGCGCCCGAGCTGAAGCCGTACGCTACATGATCGCCGGCATCAAAACCTGTGACATCCGCTCCCACAGCATCGACCACACCGGCACCCTCCTGTCCCGGCGTAAAGGGCAGCGCGACCGGGTAGAGCCCCCGGCGGTGGTAGGTATCAATATAGTTAACGCCGGCTGCCGCAAGCTTAACGCGTACCTCGCCCGCGCCGGGCTCCGGCATAGGCACTTCTTCGTAGACGAGCGCTTCGGGTCCACCATGCTCATGAATTCGTACTGCATACATAAGCTGTACTTCTCCTGTTCGTGGGTTGAAACATCAGGCCCGGTTATAGCATCAGGACAGCCTGCGGACGCGCAGAAGCGCGTCCCTACCGAAAAAAGCCTGGACTTGAGCGGATTCCTGGTGCGCTTATCCGGATTACATCGTTCAAACTTCTGCGGACGGTCGTGTTGACATAACCGTTAACTCCTAACCATTAACCCCTACTTCCGCTTCTTCTTCTTCTTGCTGCTCCGGTTAGTCTTTCGGGGTTCGTTTGCAGGCTTGCTCTGGGTCTTCTGCGTCTTCTGGGTCTGTTGCGGTTTAGACTTTGTGGGTGCCGCTTTCCGGGACGTTGGCGTCGGTGGCGGTGAGGGCAGGGCAAGTGGCTCGGCCAGTTGCTCTTTGTACCCCTGCTGGCGCAGCAGCGGATCATTGGGGTCCGGCTCCACCTCCATTTCCTCCAGCACTTCGGTCCAGTCGCCGGTAATCATTTCATCCACACACTGCAAGGCGAATGCCTGGCGGATTACCGGTAGCGCCTCGGTTGCGTTCAGGTCAACCAGATCGCCGACGACAAAGCCGTTGAAGTCGGGATCATCGTCATCGGCGCGGGCCAGAAGGTCGCTCAGGATCTGAACTGACCGCTCACGCAGTTCGGGGTGTTGCAGGCCGATCTCTTTAAGCGCACTGGTGGCCTCGGCGCGCCCGTACACCCAGTGGGTTTGCTCGCGGGCATACTGTTCCAGCGGCTCCAGGGCGGGTGCGCCGGTTTTGCCCAGCAGTTGAACCAGGTAGGGCGGCATCCAGTCGTCGTCGAGATTAAAGATTGGGATGAGGTCGGGAATAACTTCGGTGATGTCGAGCAGTTCCAGGGCGCGCAGGGCATGCGCGGGAGCCCAGACTTCCGTCGTATCGCTCATGGCGGTATTTAGGCTGCGGTCGCGGACCATCCGCACCAGGTCCGGCACATGCGCCTGGGTCAGGCCCAGGTTGGTGATGCGCGGGTCCGGGTCGGGCGGCGCGGTGCGCAGATCGCCCAGGTGAAGCAGTTGATCCAGTGGGGGCGGGTAGGGCGCATCGGTATCGATCATGGTCGCTTCGATATGCTCCGGCACCGGCTCGTGGAGTTTGTCGTCCTCGCCCCAGGCAAAGCCCAGCGCCTGCTCAAACAGACTGGTCAACTCGCGCTGGAGGCGGTTCTCTTCCTCCGGTTCCAGCACTAGTTCATCCAGTTCATCCGGGCTGTAGTCCCACTCGTCAGCGGGGTATTGTTCGGGCGGACTCACGGGCAGGCGCTCAATGCGCGGCGTTTCCGGGTGTTGAGCGCTCGGGCTAACTGTTTCCACCTGTATATCAAAAAGGTGTTCATCACCATAATCGAAGAGGTAGAGAAAGGTCTGACCCATCTGGAGCCCCAGGCTATCACAGGTTGTTGCACGCGCCAGTCCCGCCGGAGCCTGCCCGCCGGGGGAGAGCGTATCCGGGTGCATGGCATACTCGCCGGCGGCATCCCAGGGCCGGCCGCTCAGAAAGAACGAGTAGAGATGATCGGCATCCCAGTTGAAGGCGCGCTGAATCGCATCGTGCAGATCTGCCAGGGTATGCTGATTACCAATCGTGATGATAGCGGGATCATCGGGGGTTGCCTCGTAAGCAACCCGGAGAGTGTAGACATGACTGGTCATGCGCCGCTCCTTTCTATCGGGGGTGCGGATGTCTGTGCAGCCGGCACTGCTAAGTTCTGCTGTTCCGTTGACCGGTTCTGCCTGCATTATCAACACAACGCCGGGCAGCGTCAAGTCGGCTCCTTGCGCTCTAGCATAAACTGTGCCTATACTACTTAGACAAAGTACCAGGTTGCCGCACGTTAAAACGTCAGAACGTTAGAACGTTAGAACGTTTCAACGATAAAACGATGTCTGCCTGAGTTTGTTCTGGGAAGCGGAGGAGCCGTCTTGTCTGCGAAAAAAACCTTACCACCCGCGTATTTCACGCGCTACGATGAGCATGATGATCGCCTCTTCTATCGGTTCCCCCGCCTGACGGTGCATCTTGATGCGCCGGCTATCGCCGCGCTGGGGCAACTGTTCCGCGAAACGCTGCCGCCCCAGGGTCTGTTCCTGGATCTGATGAGCAGTTACCGCAGCCATTTTCCGCCGGAGGTATCAGCCGGCCACCTGGTAGGACTCGGCTTGAACGCGGTGGAGATGCGCCAGAATCCCCAACTGGATACATTTGTGGTGCATGATCTGAACCGAACGCCAATCCTGCCCTTTGCGGATGCCGGCTTCGATGGCGTGGTCTGCAGTGTGTCAGTGCAATATCTGACCCGCCCGCTGGAGATCTTTGCCGAGGTTGGGCGTGTGCTGCGGCCTGGCGCACCGTTTGTGGTCAGTTTTTCCAATCGTTGTTTTCCCAGCAAGGCGGTGCAGATCTGGATGTTGACGAGTGAGCAGCAGCGTCTCCAACTGGTGCAGACCTACTTTGAGCATGCCGGCTGTTTTACCCAAATTAAAGCCATGGATCGCTCGCCGCGCCACTGGATTGGCGATCCGCTCTACGCGGTTGTGGGCCGACGCGCACCGAACGTGTTATAATCAGCAGCAAAGCAAATCTCGATGAGATCTAGACTTCTCTGGAGATAGACGTTCAGACGGTTTGATAAGTCCTGAAGAGCGTATCAGAACCGTGCCCGATAGGTCGCGCGCTGTTCTGCTGCTCTATCAGAAAGGAAAGCTGAGGCTATGCCCCCTGTTCCTCCACAGCCGGTTCAACTGACATGCCCGGTTTGCGGCAACAACTTTCGTGCAAATATCTACACTATCGTTGATGTAACCCAGCAGCCGGAACTCAAACAGGCGCTGTTGTCCGGCCAATTGAATATGGCTGTCTGTCCAAACTGCCGGTCAGGCACGATGATCGCTGCGCCGATGATTTATCACGATGCGGAGAAGCAACTCTTCCTGGTCTACTTTCCGGAAGAACTGAATGCGCGTCCGGAAGAGCAGGAACGCTTTATCGGCGATGCCACCAATGCGCTGATGCGTAGTCAGTTGACCGATCAGCCGCGTGGCTATCTCTTGAATCCCCGGCGGTTTATCTCGCTGGGGTCGCTGGTCGATACAGTGCTGGAGGCGGAAGGTATCCCGCGCGAGGCGCTTGAGCAGCAGCGGCAGCGGATCGATCTGATCAGCCGGCTTGCCTCGGCCCTGGAGGATGAAGCGCAGTTTGCCCAACTGGTTGAGCAGCATAAAGATGCCCTGAACTACGAGTTTTTCGCCACGCTGAGTGCCTTTATTGATGCCGGCACGCAGGAAGGGCGCGCCGACTCGACCCGGATCCTGACGCTGCTGCGGGATAAGCTGGTAGAAGTGACCGGCTTTAGTGACATTCCCGGCGAGGCCGACGTCGATGAGGGCGAACTGAACGCGGCCATTGAGCGCCTGGCGACCGTTGAGGATGACGCCTTAGAGCAGATGGTTGCCGAACTGCGGCATGCGATTGACTACAGCTTCTTTCAGGCCTGGACCGAGCGCATCGAACACCTGGAGCAGGCCGGGCAAAAAGATGAAGCGTCCCGGTTGACCGAGCGCCGCCGGCAGATCCTGCAGATTGTCGAGGAGATCGACAAAGAAGCCCAGGCATTGCTCGAGGGCGGTGTTGCCGTGCTGCGCGAGATTATGGCGGCATCCGACACGGAAGCGGCGCTGCGCAGTTCGGTCGATAAGCTGGACGAGGCGTTTATGTTTGTGCTGGCGACGAATATGGCCGCCGCCCAGCGGGCCGGGCAGTCCGAGACCGTCGCGCGCCTGCAGGAGATTGAACGCCTGGCAACGGAGATTGTCCAGGAAAGCCTCGCGCCCGAGGATCGCTTCATCAATGAGTTAATGCTGGCAGAAACGCCTCAGGAGAGCACGAAGCTCCTGCGCCAGCGCGCCGCCCAGGTCACGCCCGCCTTTGTCAAGCGGCTGAATGAACTGGCCGAGGAGCAGGAGCAGCGCGGCGCAAAGGAGGTTGCCGAGACGCTGCGGCGGCTGGCGCGTGAGGCCGGCGCGATGCTGTTCTAGCTGATGTGAAGCTCCGAGAAGTGCAGCTATGTCCGTAAATTCGCCGCCGCGCCGCGTAGCGTTTCATGCGCTGCGGCGGTTTGCACGGCTGTGGGTGCTTTGGTTGACGGCGGGGCTGGGGCGGTTCGCGGTCAGGCGGGCTGTTCCGGCGAAACCCCGGCGCATCCTGGTCATCAAGCCGGATCACCTGGGAGATCTGCTGCTGGCGACTCCGGCACTGCGCCGGTTGCGGCAGCAGCAACCCCAGGCCCGGATCACCGCGCTGGTTGGCCCCTGGTCGGCGCTGGTGCCGGCACACAATCCCGACATTGATGACTTGCAAACGCTCCCGTTCCCCGGCTTTGAACGCCGTTCCCAAGCCGCTTACCCAGATCAATCTTCTCGCCGGCATCGGTTCGTCTCCTTGCTGCAACCCTACCGGGAACTGCTGCGGTATGCGCTGTTGTTACGCACCGGGCAGTTTGATCTGGCGCTGCTCCTGCGCGATGATCACTGGTGGGGCGCGGCCCTGGCGCTGCTGGCGGGTATCCCCGTGCGTATTGGCTATGTCGTCCCGGAGTGTCGCCCCTTTCTGACCTGCGCGCTGCCCTGGAACCCGTTGGAGCATGTCACCCGGCAGGCACTGGCCCTGGTTGCCGCGGTTGATGCGAACTACAAAATGCGCCCCGAACTGATCGCCGGGACGCGGGATGCACTCTGCTTTGAACCGGTTGCGGCGGATGCAGCCTGGGCAGAGGCGTGGGTTGCCCGCCATCTCGATCCCGATGAGCGGCTGGTGGTGCTGCATCCGGGCACCGGCGGTGCGGCGAAGCTCTGGCCGGCGGCGCGCTGGGCCACTGTGGCGGATGCGCTCGCCGATCATCCAGGGGTGCGTTTGCTGCTGACCGGCGGTCCCGGCGAGGCGGAGTTGGTCGAGGCAGTTGTTTCCCAGATGCGCCATCCGGCGCTGACGCTGGTCGGGGCAACCAGCGTAGGGCAACTGGCGGCGTTGCTGGGTCAGGCCGCCCTGGTGCTGGGGGTGGATAGCGGTCCGCTGCATCTGGCGGTGAGCCAGGGTACCCCCAGCCTGCACCTCTTTGGGCCGGGGGATGCCGGGCGCTTTGGTCCCTGGGGCGATCCGTCGCGCCATGTGGTTGTGCGGGCCGGGCTCTGGTGCAGTCCCTGCGGCGTGTTCACAGCCTGCCCACGTCAGACCGACCCGCCGGAATGCATGGAGCGCATTGCGGTGGCCGAGGTATTGTGGGTAGCGCGGGCGTTGCTGGGGGCGACCTGATTGCCGTTCGGGTTACCTGTCTGTCTGGGTCAGTGCGACCGCAACCTGTGCAGCGATGCGCGCATTCTGCCGCAGCAGCGCCACGTTAGTCGTGATACTCTCGCCGTGGGTCTCCTCGGCCATGGCTGCCAGCAGGAAGGGCGTAACTGCCGGGCCGCGTACCCCGGCACTCTCGGCGTGGGCCAGTGCGCGGGCAATCGCCACCTCGACTTCTTGCCGGGGGAGCGCAACCTCGGCGGGCGGGGGCACACAGAGCAGCATGCCACCGGGCGCGCACAGTTCCGGCGCGGCGCGTTGGGCCTGCCAGAGTTGCGCAACTTCGGCGGGCGTATCGGCGCGCACCGGCAGCGGCAGGCCACTCGACGCATTGTAGAATGCCGGAAACTCATCTGTCGCAAACCCGACCAGCGGTACCCCCAGCGTCTCCAGATGCTCCAGCGTGGCGGGTAGATTGAGAATCGCCTTTGCGCCCGCGCACACAACCAGGACCGGCGTGCGTGCCAGTTCGGTCAGGTCGGCGGAGATATCCCAACTGACCTGTACGCCGCGATGCACACCCCCGATCCCGCCTGTGGCAAAGACCGGCACCCCGGCCGCAGTCGCCAGCGCCATGGTTGCGGCCACGGTCGTTGCGCCATCCTGTTTGTGGACCATAGCCGTTGCCAGGTCGCGCCGGGTGAGCTTGCGGATGGTAGCGCTATTGGCAAAATGCTCGATGGCCGCCGCATCCAGTCCCACCGTCGGGATGCCGCCGAGCACGCCAATGGTTGCCGGAACCGCCCCGGCCGCGCGGACCTCTTGCTCTAGCGCGTGGGCGACCTCCAGGTTGTGGGGTGCGGGCAGCCCATGGCTGATCAGCGTGCTCTCCAGGGCCACGATTGGGCGACCCTCGGTGCGGGCGCGGGCAATCTCGGGTGCGATGTGGAGCATGGTGAAGTTCCTTTCATACTGATTGGTTGTCATAGCCACAGAGGGCACAGAGAACGCAGAGATAATGAACGGCAATGGTGCAGTCCTGTACCCGTTCCGTCCGTTCCGGCTGATTGCTGGCGTGCGGGCAAACTGGTATCAAGTGCAGGACTTACGTGGTTGAGATCCAAACCGGACGTTTGATCCGATGGAAGTCTGTTTCGCCTGCGGCAGCATGGTACGTTTTTGTCTTTTTGCGGAACATTTGGCTCGGAGAGCCAAATGTTCCGCAAAAAGAATGTCCCATTCCGCCCTGCCGGAGGCGAATCAGGCCGGTTTTCCAGGCAGATGCCTGGTTTGGAACCGACCGCGTAACTCCTGTCAAGTGGATCTCTGGCGTGCCGGCAGGTGACTTGCACGCGAAAATATTTTCCAGTATAATACACTATAGCGGATAAAACAGAAGGGGCGGACAACTAATGCAGGCCAGACAGTTAATGCTGCCGGAAATCGAAACCGACGACGCGTCACCATCAACGCACAACAGTGGTGCGGTCTTTAGCGATCCAGCCTTTGCGACGAATAAACAACTGCCGGTTCATCGCTGGGTTCCCTGGATTGCGGGATTCTCCCGCGATTTTGTGCGCGGTGTCTTACGCGGACATCTCACAGAGCCGGGCGTGGTGCTGGACCCGTTTGCCGGTGTCGGTACAACGCTGGTTGAGGCTATGCTGGCCGGGCACGCGGCCATTGGCTTTGAGATCAATCCCTATGCGGCCCTGGCCTGTCGGACCAAGCTGCAGGCATATCAGGTTGCGGTTGAGACATTGTATGACGAGACGGCACGCTTTCGGCAATTCTACCACGAAAACATGCAGTCCGGGTATACGCCGCAGAGCAGCAGCCCGTGCGGTTTTAAAACCCGGTCCGCGTTTTACAGCCCGCAGGTGCTGCATAAAGTTTTGCTCCTGCACGATTTCATTCAGACGATCACGGATACACGGGTACGCGAGTTGTTCCTGGTGGCCTTTGCCGCAACCATGGTTCGCTATTCAAACTACTCGTATGAGCCGAGTCTGGGGCGGCGGGCCAGCGCGGGTAAAGAAGATATTCACGATTTTCCGGTTGCTCAGACGATCATTGATAAACTGACAGAGATGGCCGAGGATATTGCGGCAGTCCAGGTCACATTAGCCGGTAAAACTCCGGACACACGCGTTGTAAATGAGTCGTTCTTTCGGTGTCAGGAATGCTTGCAACCGGCAGCGGTGGATCTGATTATCACCTCACCGCCCTACCTCAATAACTACCACTATAATCGCAATACGCGCCCACAACTCTACTGGCTGGGCTTTGCCGAGCAGCCGCAGGATCTCAAGGAGCTTGAAACAGCGAACTTTGGCAAATACTGGCAGACGGTGCGCGAACAGTCCTGCCTGGAGTTGAACTTTGCCCTGCCGGATAGCGATATAGCCGAGCGTATTCAGCAACTGCGGTCGCTCAATACCGAGCGTGGTATCTACGGTGGTAATGGATGGGCCAACTATGCGGCGGCCTACTTTAACGATTGCTATCGGTTTGCAAAAAGTGTTGACCACGCGCTGAAGCCGGGCGGCACAGCCCTGATTGTCATCGGGAATAGCATCTTGCAGGGGATTTTGATTCCAACCGATCAATATCTGGGCAAAATTGCCGAGACGGTCGGGCTTGAACTGGTCCGGATCGATATCCCCCGCACAACCCGCGTGGGTAATAGTATTATTCAATCAGGTGTACGCGTGGCGAAAGCGCAGGATAAACACCAGCTTTATGAGGCGGTTGTTGAGTTACGGAAGCGGTAAGAGATCCAGGAAGTTCTGGATTTTTGCAATAATTGCGGTGTACTCGGGGGGCGTTCCTGTCAATCGTCCTGCCCATGATCGACCAGGATGTAACACGTCCCATTCTGAAGGCGATTGATTGTACCGACCTTTGCCTGGATCATGATTACCGAAACCGTCAACGACAGTATTCCAGAGCGTTTTGTGTCGTCGGATCAGCTCGGCTTCTACTGGTACAACCAGATCGCTTTCAATGTTGCTAAGAATCATGAAACGACAGCGGAAGTCGTCAATGCGCAGGTTAGCCACCTGTTGTATGCTGTTTGCGTGTTTGCGTAATCTCCGGTACACATCTGGTGTGCTGGATGTGCTACCGCGTCCTGTGCGCCATCCAGGCGGTACAGCCTTGCCAATGTAGATCGGTTGCAGGTAGGTATCCTGATTTCGAGTTGCAATCCTGGTATATGCTTCATAACCGCCATGATAGTACAATCCGTAGACGCCGGGACCGATAAATTGGCCTGGTGGGGGCAATACGTGAACAGGTGTTGTATCAAAGAATGTGATTGCATCATTTACGACACTCTGGAATTTTGGTGAATGAAAAGTGTGGAGATTGTAGTCGAAACTCATGCTCTCTTCTGCTCTAGATCATCCCTTTTAACTCTTCCGCCGCCTTCCGGTTCATGCCAGGCACGGCGGCCAGTTCCTCAATGCTGGCCTGGCGAATGCCGTCGAGGGAGCCAAAGGCTTTGAGCAGTGCGCGCTTACGGCGCGGGCCGATGCCGGGGATCTCCTCCAGCGGCGAGGTGTAGGTGGCTTTGTCGCGCAGCTTGCGATGGTAGGTGATGGCAAAACGGTGCGCCTCCTCATCGATCCGCTGCACCAGGTGCAATGCCTGGCTGTCGCGCTCCAGCACCAGTGGCTCCGACTGGTCGGGCAGCACCAGGTCGAAGCGATCCCGCCCCACGCCCTTGGCAACACCAATCGTCGGGATATGCTCAAAGCTCAACTCGCGTAGTGCTTCCAGCGCGGCATTCAGTTGTCCGCGTCCGCCGTCGATCATGATCAGGTCGGGCAGTTCCGCCCACTTCTCAATATTCTGCGGCGTGCGCCGGCCCTCCGTCGCGGTGGATGTGGCATCCGCGGATGCCTGATCGTCTGGCGGATTGTCGGCGGCATCTGGTGTGGTTCCCAGGCCGGTTGCCAGGCTGTCCGGGTCAGTCGTGGTATCGGTCGGCTCGTTCAGAATTGCCGCCGCCCGCTTGAAGCGCCGCCGGATCACCTCGTTGATTGATGCCACGTCATTGGCCCCCTCCACCGTCTTGATCTTAAAACGCCGATAGAGGCTGGTCTTCGGCTCGCCGCGTTCAAAGACCACCATGCCGGCGACTGACTGCTGCCCCTGCGTGTTGGAAATATCGTAACACTCAATGCGTTGTGGCAGCCCCGGCAGACTCAGCCGGTCGCGCAGTTCGCTGAGTGCCGCCACCGCGCGCTGCTCGCTGTTGAGCCACTGCAACCGTAGCTCCTCCAGCTTCTGCCGTGCATTGTTGGATGCCATCTCGATCAGGCGGCGCTTCTCACCCCGGCGTGGCACCTCGATCTCAACCCGGTGCCCGCCCTTCTGCGTCAGCCAGCGCTCGATAATCAGCGGCTCCTCGACATAATCGGCCAGCAGCACATTCGGGGGAATATTGGGCACATTGTCGTAAAACTGCGTGAGAAAGGAGGAGAGCAGGTCGGCATCACTGGCATCCTCAGTCCCCTGGAGCGTGAAGGGCTCCGCGCCGATCAGTTTGCCGCCGCGAATAAACAGCACCTGCACCACCGCGCTATCGGCCTCGCGCGCAAAGGCGATCACATCCTGGTCGGTATCCACTGTTCGCAGCACCTGCTGCTTCTCCTGCACCTTCTCGATGGCGCGGATCTGGTCACGCAGATATGCGGCCCGCTCGAAGTTAAGCTCCTCGGCGGCTTGCTCCATCTGCTTGCGAATATCGCGGATGATCTGGTCGCTCTTGCCCTCCAGGAAGCGGCAGGCCGCCTCAATTGCCTGGCGGTACTCCGCACGTTCCACCAGACCGGGCACGCATGGCCCCAGGCAGCGTTTCATATCATAGTAGAGGCAGGGTTTGCCCATCCGCCGGTGTCGCATAAACTTGGTATCGGGGCAGGAGTAGGGCGGGCGAAAGGCAAACAGGCGGTTCAGCAGATCCAGCGCGCGGTAGACCGAGCCGGCGTTGGCGTAGGGGCCAAAATAGCGCGCGCCATCCTCCAGCACCTTGCGGGTGGTAAACATGCGCGGCCACTCGTCCTGTAGCGTCACCTTGATGTAGGGATAGCTCTTATCATCCTTGAGCAGAATATTGTAGCGCGGACGATGCTGCTTAATCAGGTTCATCTCCAGCAGCAGCGCTTCCAATTCGCTCTGGGTGACAATAATTTCAAAGTCGGCAATCTGGCTGACCATGCGGCGGGTGCGGGCATTGAGGCCGCGTGATGCGCCAAAGTAGGAGCGCATCCGGTCGCGCAGACTCTTGCTCTTGCCGACATAGAGCAGCGTACCCTGAGCATCCTTCCACTGGTAGATGCCGGGAGCCTGCGGCACATGTTTCAGCCGTTCTTCAAAGGCGGCATGATCCGCAATGGCGGTATAACTCAGATCCGGCATGGTGTTTGTAAGTCTTTTCTATACATATGTACAAATGATTACATGACACAACTTACGTGGTCGTCCATCCAGCGGATTGGGATTCGCCTCCGGCAGGGCAGAAGACTCCATGCTGCCGCAGGCGATTCTGCCGTTCACCTGGTTACATGTCCGGTTTGCATGTCCACCGCGTAAGTCGTGTAAATGATTATTGTGCAAAAGATCCAGGGGAGCGCGCACCGGGTTGACTTGCGTGTAACTGTGGCTGGTATGCTGTATGGCTGTGGTTCGTGCGACCTGCTATTATTGTACCGATCTGCGCAGAGCGCGTCAATTCATCGCTTCGTCATATTGACGCAGTATAGTAATCCGGCACTACCTGACGCAAAATGCGGGTTGTTGCCGGGAGGTCCAGGGACAGGTATCCACCGAGGCAAACCGGAAACGCGAAGAAGATCGAGGAGCATGAGAATTTATGACATCGACCACACCGACGATATCTGAGACGAAATTGATGAAACCGGCGCGTTTCGACCCGACGCTCGTACGCTACTCACCGCGCTGGTTGGGTGCGGGTGTAGCCGTGGGAACACTCGCGGCCCTGGCGGTGCAGGCGGGGGGCGTGGCGGCCGCAGCGGCACTCGGCGCTGCCGGAATTGTGGGTGCGGCCTATACCGTTCTGGTTGAGCCGCGCCGGCCGGTGCTGGAGCGGGTAACGCTGCGCCTGCCGAACCTGCCGCCCGCGCTGGAGGGGCTGCGCATCGGGCAACTGAGCGATATGCACCTGGGGCAACCCCACGGGCATGAGAATACCCGCTGGGCCGTGGCGCAGATGGTCCGGGAACAGCCCGATCTGCTGATCATGACGGGTGATTTTGTCAGCTTTCCTGAGCCCATCGTCGATCTGCCGGAGTTGCTGGGGCCGCTGCATGCTCCACTGGGCATGTATGCCGTGCCGGGCAACCACGACTATTGGGAAGGGGTTGACGAGATTCGCGCAATGCTGGAGCCGCTGGGGATTGAGTTTTTGATCAACGCCGGCAAGCGCTTAAGCCGGCACGGCGACACCTTCTGGCTGGCCGGGGTTGATGATATGTGGGGTGGCGCGGCTGATCTGGATGCGGCGCTGGCGCATGTGCCCGCCGATGCGTTTACACTCCTGCTGGCACATGCGCCGGATTTTGCCGACGTTGCCGCCCGGCACAATATCGCGGTGCAGTTCTCCGGCCATACGCATGGTGGGCATATGTGCCTGCCGTTGCTGGGTTGGTTCTGCCTGCCGCTGCACGGGATGCGCTATGCCGCCGGGCATGAGCGGGTGCAGGCGATGCAGTTGTATATCACGCGCGGCCTGGGTGGGTTGTCGTTCCGCCTGGGGTGTCCGCCGGAGGCGACAATTTTTACGCTGGTGCGCGAATAACCGCACAATGGTCGTTTATGGAGGATAGAAAGAATAAGTAAAGAACAGAAAAAAAAGCAACAAGGAACAAAACACGTCCAGCGCAACACTATGTACCCTTTGACGGTTTGTTCTTTCTGTATTGCGTAATAACAGGAGTTACGCGGTCCCTGACCCGACAGGAAATTTCGGTGCCGGCAGGGCGGAAGAAACCATCTTTTTTTCACAAAAGTTTTGCACACTGTGCAAAACTTTTGTGAAAAAAGATCAAAATGTACCCTGCTGCTGCAGGTGAAGACTGCCTTTGTGGGAGTACATGTCTGATTTGTACGCCCACCGCGTAAGTCGTGTTAATAAAAGGTGTCTATCGTTTTGAAACAGGTTGAAGTATAAGAGGTTTTGGGTTTGTAGATTGCTGGGGTTCCTTCAGTTGCAAGTGATGTGGGAAGAATAAAAAAGTTGTGGACGGGCCAGAGTTGCTCTGGCCCGTTCTTTGTTCTCTCGCGTAAGTCCTGTTACTCACACGCCTTATGTGGTGGGCGTTCAATCCAGGCGTTTCAGTCGATGAAAGCCCGATTCGCCTGCGGCAGCATGGTGCTTTATTTACCTGTTTTTTTCAACATAGTTGAAATACTTTTACCAGGCCCGTTTGTCCCAACCAGGATCGTCGGGGAACCAAAGGTTACATCAATATCGGCCAGACTTTTGTAATTCTTTACCTGTAATCTCGATATGATTGTTGGTGGATAAGTTGTCACAACACACCTCGCTGGGGGTGATCTATCTGATAATCGAATGACTTCTGGTTGAGAATAGTCCGCTCAGGAGCAACCGTCAAACTCGAACGTGGGTTTATGCCTTAGTTTTAACTTTACTGCCGTTCTGGATTGAACTCAAACACGGGAGATTGAACTCCCTCTGCGGGTGCTCTCCCTGAGCGTAGGATCGCCTGTATCTGCTCCACCGTCTCGGGCACAAAGAGGCGCTCACCGGTTTCCAGGTTAATCCGTGCCGGAACATTTGGATAACGACAATCTCCCCGTTAAGTTCGAGCATATATGTAAATGTAACCTTCTGCTCTGCAAATGGTTTATTCCCCATCTCACCCGGCATAACTGTTTCACCTGTTAACTCCACGTATGTTTATCATCTCTGCGACCTCAGCGTCTCTGCGGTGAAAAAAGATACTGTTGTAGTATGTCCCACCCCTACACTCATCCCAACCCAAGCGCATACGCAACCGCCGCTTCCGCGTGGAGCCGGGTCGTATCAAAGAGCGGCAGCCGGCTGTCTTCCGTCTTGATCAGCAGACCAATCTCGGTACACCCCAGGATAATTCCCTCCGCACCCACCGCCTGGAGCCGCTCCATAACGTGGATATACGCAGCCTTTGCCTCCGGTTTGATCATCCCCAGGCAGAGTTCGTCATAAATGATGCGATGCACCGTCTCACGATCATGCTGTTCCGGCACCAGCACATTCAGACCATGCTGCTCCGCAAGCCGCCCCTTGTAAAACGCCTGCTCCATCGTAAAGCGTGTACCCAGCAGCCCAACTGTTCCCAAACCAGCAGCGCGGATAGCTGCGGCCGTCGGATCGGCAATATGCAGCAGCGGAATATGCACTGCGTTCGCAATTGCATCCGCAACTTTATGCATGGTGTTAGTGCATAAGACCAGCAGATCAGCGCCGCCCCGTTCCAGGCGTCGGGCCGCGTCCGCGAGGATTGTGGCAGCCGCATCCCACCGGCCCTGCTGTTGCAGCGTCTCAATCTCGGCAAAATCGACCGAGTACATCAGGCTCCGGGCCGAGTGCAACTCGCCACATCTGCTTTTGACCTGCTCGTTGATGATGCGGTAATACTCCAGCGAAGACTCCCAACTCATCCCGCCGATAAGTCCGATTGTTTTCATGCGCTGTTTCTCCGCAACTGCTCGCAGTTCTTTTCGGTTTCAAAGAGAGTGTATTCACCATTTCCAATTATAACGGAAATCCCCGCCGTACGGCGTTTGTCCACTGTTCGTGTGGGCCCTGCACCCCGCTCCACATATGGCAAACATTCGTTCGGAATGATTGGACAAAACCACGTTTTAGGTGTATAATATGCCTTAAATCGTGCATGGAGATCACGGAAACGAAGGGGTTCCGCGTAGCGGCCCGCCGCGCCGCTGCAGGGTGCCCCTTTGCTGCGTCCTGAATTTAGATAAAAGCAAAACCAGGTGGTTTGCATTGTTCGACATGAGAGACCCCACGTCTGTCATGCCCACTTACGGAGTTGTGTATGGAAATTGGGATTGTTCGTCCGATCAGTATTATCACCGAGATGCGCGAGTCGTATCTCGACTACGCTATGAGCGTTATCGTTGCGCGGGCATTGCCCGATGTGCGCGATGGACTCAAGCCGGTGCAGCGGCGGATTCTCTACGCAATGTTGCGCGAAGGTCTGCGTCACGACCAGCGCTACTCCAAGTGTGCCGGTATTGTCGGTGAGGTGCTGAAGAAGTACCATCCCCACGGCGATATGGCCGTCTATGATGCCCTGGTGCGGATGGCGCAACCCTGGAACTTGCGCTACCCCCTGGTGGATGGGCAGGGCAACTTTGGCTCGGTTGACGGTGACCCGCCCGCTGCCTATCGTTACACCGAGGCCCGGTTGACCCGGATTGCCGAGGAGATGCTCCTTGACATTGATAAAAACACGGTTGATTTTCGGCCTAACTTTGATGGTGAGCATGAGGAGCCGGAAGTCCTTCCGGCCCTGCTACCCAACCTGCTGCTCAACGGCGCGTCGGGGATTGCGGTGGGTATGGCTACCAATGTCCCACCCCACAATCTAAAGGAGTTGTGCGACGCAATCATGCATCTTGTCGAGAATCCGGAGGCAACCGTCGAAGACCTGGTCAAAATTATGCCGGGGCCGGATTTCCCCACCGCCGGCAGCATCCTGGGCACCGAAGGGATTATGAATGCCTACAGCACCGGCAAAGGCCATATTACCCTGCGCGCCCGGGCGCATATTGAGGAGGGTTCGCGCGGCGCATTCAATATTGTTGTCACCGAACTGCCTTACCAGGTCAACAAGGCTCGATTGCACGAGCGCATTGCTGAGATGGTCAAGGATCGCAAGCTCGAAGGCATCCGCGATGTTCAGGATCAGTCTGACCGCACCGGTATGCGCCTGGTGATCTTCCTCAAGCAGGATGCACAGCCCAAGAAGGTGCTCAACGCGCTCTTCAAGCATACCCAGATGCAGACGACCTTCGGTGTAAATATGCTGGCATTGACCGAGGAGGGCCGCCAGCCGCGCGTGCTCAACCTCAAGCGGGTGCTTAATGAGTATATTCAGCATCGCCGGAATGTTATTCGCCGCCGTACCGAGTTTGACTTGGAGAAGGCCCGTGCCCGTGCCCACATCCTCGAAGGTCTGAAGATCGCTCTCGACAATCTCGACGAGATTATTCGTACAATCCGCGAGTCACGTACCGCCGAGAGTGCGCGCACCAACCTGATGACCCGGTTCGAACTAACGCAGGTTCAGTCCCAGGCCATCCTGGATATGCAACTGCGACGACTGGCCGCCCTGGAGCGCCAGAAGATCGAAGACGAGTATCGGGAGGTCATCCAGTTGATCGCCGAGTTGGAGGATATCCTGGCTAATCCGCGTCGGGTGCTGTACCTGATTACCGAGGATCTGCACCGCATCAAAGAGCAGTATGGCGACGAGCGGCGCACCCGTATTATCCCCGATGTTAACGGTGAGGTCAGCGATGAAGACTTGATCCCCGATGTGCGCGTGTTGATTACTCTGACCAGCCGGGGCTACATCAAGCGCCAGCCCTGTGATACCTATCGCACCCAGCGGCGCGGCGGACGTGGTGTCAAAGGTATGGTCACACGTGAGCAGGATGTTGTCCGTCATATTCTGACCTGTGGCACGATGGAAGATCTGCTCTTCTTCACCGATCGGGGCAAGGTCTTCCAGATCAAGGCGCACGAGGTGCCCGAGGCCAACCGCACCGCCAAAGGTCTGCCGCTGGTCAACCTGGTTTCGCTGGAGCCGGGTGAGCAGGTTACATCAATGCTGGCGGTGCCGGACTTTAACCACGGCGAGTATCTGGTGATGGCAACCGCCCATGGTCAGATCAAGCGCACGCTGCTCAAGGAGTACAGCCAGGTTCGCTCCAATGGTCTGATCGCCATCGGTCTGGATGATGGCGATTTCCTGGGGTGGGTAACCACCAGCCAGGGTGACGAAGATATTCTGATGATTACCGTACGTGGTCAGACCATCCGCTTCCGGCAGGATGATGTGCGTCCGATGGGTCGTACGGCACGGGGTGTCATCGGCGCAAACCTGGGGGATAACGACCGGGTGGTCTGGATGGGCCTGGCCGACCCTGCCGCCGATCTGCTGGTGATTACCGCCAAGGGCTTTGGCAAGCGTACCGCGCTGGAGGAGTTCCCTACCAAAGGACGGGCTACCAGCGGTGTGATTGGGATCAGGTTGCGCCAGAATGATGAGGTCGCCGCCGCACACACTGTGGGGGCGGCCTCACTGCTGACCTTTATCACGACCAGTGGTGTCGTTATGCGGCAACTGGCCGACGGTATTTCGCGACTGGGCCGGGCCACGCAAGGCGTTACTATTCTTAATCTCGATGATGGCGACCGGGTTGCCGCCCTGTCGTGCGATGAACCTGATGAGGCAACGGAGAATGGTGACGGCACTCAGGTGCTGGTCAGCCCCAACGGTGCATAGTCAGGACTACCGGACTTGAGGCGAAATGAGTGTGGCGCGGAGACAGTAAATTGTCTCTGCGCCGCGCTTTGTGTTTTTAAGGAGTAGCTAGAAACCAGCGTAGTTACGTCAGAGCCAGCGCATACTCCGGCGTTGCAACAATGGCTTCCTGGGGTGGTGGTAGCTTCACTTTTGTGCGCAGTTCCGCCCCTTCGGCATGAATGAGATTCACAAACGCATCAACCAGTTGGGCATCCCACTCAGTCCCGCGCCCCTTCCGTAGAATGTTGAGCGCCGTCGCCGTATCCATCCCGGCGCGATAGGCGCGGTTGGAGATCATCGCATCAAAGGCATCGGCCACCGCCAGAATGCGCGTCTCGATGCTCAGTTGTTCCCCTGAAAGCCCCTCCGGATATCCACCACCGTCGATCCGTTCGTGATGCCCCTCAATAATCGGCAGCGTGTCGCTCAACGCCTGCACCCCACGAATAATATTTGCGCCGATTGAGGGATGCTCCTTCATAATGTCAAACTCTTCGTCGGAGAGCGGACTGGGCTTGAGCAAGATATGATCGCGGATACCAATTTTGCCGATGTCATGCAACAGGCCCGCATAGCGCAGTCGTTCGATCCGCTCTGCCGGCAGCCCGATCACCTCGGCCAGCCGCACCGCATAGCGCGTCACCTGCTCTGAGTGACCATGGGTGTAGGGGTCGCGCGCATCAATTGCCGCCGCCAGCGCTTCAATCGTCTGCAGGTTCTGTTCCCGCAAACGCTGGTAGAGGCGGGCATTGTCGAGGGAAGCGGCAATCTGCAGGGCAAACACACTGAGCAGCTTGCGCTCATTCGCATCAAACTCCGGTTGCTCACCATTGCGGGTAAGATGCAGACAGCCCACCGGCCGGTCGTTGGTCCGCAAGACCGCCCCGGCCATCAGCCCGGCGACATCGATCCCCCGCCCGCCGATAAGTTGCATATGCACCTGTACCAACTGCTCCTCGCTGCAGTCGGCAGCCAGGGGAAGCTGGTCCGCGCGCGGTCCGTTGCTATGACGAGTTTTATACGTCACCAGACGCAGGCACTGATCCTCCGGATAGAGGAGTGATACCGAGAGTGAGTCCGGGGCGAAGCGCTGCCAGAGGAATGCATTAATCCGCATCACCTGCGTTTCAATGTCCAGCGAATTCGCAATTGCCTGGCTAAACTGGTACATCACCACCAGTTCCGAGAGGCGCTCTTTTTCCTGGCGAATGCGCCGTAGTTCCAGGCACCGCCGCACCGCGCGCTCCAGATCATCGGCATCAACCGGTTTCGTCAGATAATCAAATGCCCCCAGTTTCAATGCCTGACGGGCCGTATCGACCTCCGCAAAGGCGGTGAACACCAGTTTATCAACATCGGGATGCTGCTCACGGAGATGGTGAAGGAGATCAATGCCGCCCATCTCCGGCATCTGCAGGTCGGTCAGTACCAGGTCATAACGTTTCTCACGCAGCATCTCGACCGCCGTACGCCCATTATCTGCGGTTGCGGTAGCATAGCCGTGGTGGCGTAAGAGGCGCGCGCAGAAGTTGCGTACATTGGTATCATCGTCAACAATGAGCAGTCGGGCTGGCGGGTGAGCTGATGTGGTGTCTTGTATGCAGCCTCTCATAATAATCTCCCATGGCAGAACTTACCTGAACTGGTTCGCGCAGCTCAGGTCATCAGGGAACAGCGGAACACGATATACGATAGGCAACTTTTCCTACTATTGTAACCTACTCTGCAAGTGCTACGCCCCTGCCCGGTTTACATTTTCTTCACTTTTCCAGATGGCGTACGATTCATCTGAAGCAGATGTACGCAGTGTATCACATCTTGTAAGCTACACAGCAAGTGCATAAGAACGCTGTTAGACTCGGTCAATTGCCTTCGCTCGATGCCGGCGTCAGGCCGGGATAACCGGGGACAACAAGAGGAGTGAGCGGGGGAGTGACGCTCAATGCAAAAAGGTGAAGCAACCTGATTGCTCTGGTCTAAAATCTCTGAGGCAAGGTAGTAGACATAAACCTGCATATACTACGAAACTGGTGGCGGTCCATTGCGTTGTTCAAAGAACTGCTGCACCCGGCGTTCCAGTTCTTCAAAGTCAAATGGCTTGGTCAGGTAGTCATTAACCCCGGCTCGCCATGCCTGCTTCTCTATATCGGGCGTGCCAAAAGCCGTTATCATGATTACATGTACTGTAGGATAGTTCTCACGCAGGGTTCGCACCAGATCTATACCACTCATCCGTGGCATATTCATATCCGTAATGACGACATCACACGGCTGCGTAACAAACTTCTCAAGCGCTGCCTGTCCATCCTCCGCTTCGATAACAACATAGCCGCTGTTAGCAAGGAGGAAACGATACAAACGACGTGTTGATGCATCATCTTCAACAATCATCACCGTAGACGCCACATCTTCCTCCTGCACAACTGTTCAACAGTCAAACCCACTGCCGTTCCCTTTCTGCACAACTACTACTGCAGCCGCCGGAACGTGCCGGCCGGCACTGCGCCCGACAATCCAGAAGACGTATCTGCTATTCCTTCCCTGCAGCAGTCCAAGCGCTGTACGGGTCTCTGCATATGATACCACACACTGCCCATCCGGATGCAAACGTTTCTAAACCGTCATCTTCCGGTAATAGATATTTATCATGCCAACATCAGAAACCCTTCCGCAGGTTGGGTTGCGGCTACCGCGCGGATATGCGCAAGGCCAACATGCGGGAGGGTCAGTGATCTGCCACCATCCAGGCAATCCTGGTGATAAACGACGTAACCGACACTACCGTCTGAAGAACGTATCGCCGGATCAGACACCGTTGCGCTATCGGGACAACTCCGGGCTTAACGATACGTTGCCAGATCGCGCTCTTCAATTGTCGGCATAAAACGGGACATCTCCACCATCTTGAAAATTTTCTGGTGGTGAGGACTGACATTCATGGCAAACAGCTTATAGCCGGCCTTACGCGCTGTCACCACAAATTTGAGCAGCGAGGAAATGCCAGATGAGTTAATAAACGAAACATTGCTAAAATCAAGTACAGTAATGGGACGCATTTCAGCACAGGCGGCCTCAATTGCTGCAGCGGAGACCCCATCAACACTGGGTGTACCGATATGCAGCACGGCAACGTCCCCAAATTCTTCACGCCTGATAACGTCGCTCATTGTGTCTGCCCTTTCCGATAGAGTCGTAGCGTGAGTACCGTTCCGGTTTGGGACGAGCTAACTTCACAATCATCTACAAGTGCGCTTATAAGGTAAGTACCAAAGCCGCGCAACATACCTTCTTCCAGGTTCTTTTCTTCAACGATTCGGCGTGAAAAATCGAGACGTTCAACGCCCGCACCTTGATCGGAGATCCGTACTTCCAATTTTTCCTGATCCAGGGCGAAAACCACCTCGACCAGTTTACTTGCCTCACTCTTGTTGCCATGCTCAATGGCATTATTGACGGCTTCGCTCACCGCCAGCTTCAGATCCTCAATCCGGTCGCCGGAGAAGCCCAATGCCTCGCCAATTTCGGCAGCACTCGCCCGCACGACTCGTTCAAAAATGGGATTTGAAGGAATATTGACTTCGACGCGCTCCGTGCGTTGCATTCTTTCACTCCTTCTATACTGTCGAGCGCACTGCTGAGAGCGAGCGTTTGCGCGCGTTCGGGGTTGAGCGTACAACCGTATGCTGGTTCTGGCGTGCCAGGTGATCATACCGGCGGAGATAGGCCTTACCCAGCGATGTATTACCAATCTGCAGGTAACATGCGCCTAGATAGTAGAGCGCCTGACCGTGGCGTGGGTTGCGCCGTAAGACTTTCTCAAACAGCGGAATAGAGCGGGCTGGTTCCATCAATTCTTTGTAACATAAGCCCAGCATAAAACTGGTTTCTATATCATCAGGCCAGTGATCCGACACCACCGCAAACTCCTTGGCCGCCAGATCGTAGCGCCCTCGCCGGATGTACATATAGCCCAGGTCATAGCGTAGCGAGTAGACTTCGGGAGCCAGATCAACCGCTTTGCGCCAGGCCGCCAGCGCCCAGTTCTCCCGCCCCATCATCGTGTACATAAAGCCGAGCAGGTAGTGGGCCTGTGGGTCGCGCGGCAGCAACTGCACCGAGCGTTCAAATGCCCGCACGGCTGCCGGGAACATCTCCATATCGTAGAGCAGCTTACCCATGCTCAGGAAAAGCTGTCCATTCCCCGGATGCAGTTTGGCACAATCAAAGAGCAGATCGTATGCCTGCTTATGTTGTTTGAGCAACCGGAGTACGGCGCTCATCCGCAGGCGGGCTTCCACAAAATGCTTATCGTGGGGCGGCACCTTGCGATACTGCTCTAACGCCTCGTCCCAGCGCCGATTGCGTGCCAGCAAATTCCCCAGAAGATAGCGGGCACGATACTCCTCAGGCCGCCACTGCAGGAGAGCTTTGTAAATCCGTTCCGCCTCTTCCTCATAGCCCTGGGTTTTCAAGTCCTGGCTCAACCGATAGTACCACTGGGCAACCTCCGACTCACTGCGCGAAACCAGCACCTCATCCTGCACTGCCGGCGAGACAAAGGTTGGCTCAACCCGCAGCGCCTCTGAAAAGCAACGCTGTGCCAGTTCATGCGCTCCGTGGCTCTGATGCATCAGGCCCATGTAGTAGCGCGGCTCGGCTGCCTGCGGACGCGCGCCACATGCACTGGTGTAGTGAATATAAGCTCGCCCGGCATCCTCCAGGCGTTGGTAACAGCGCCCGAGTGAGAAGTGTGCCTCGTAGAGATCCTCGTTATGTTCCAGCGCTTCCTTGAAGGCGGCAATGGCCCGGTCAAACTGCCCCTGGGCCGCAAAAGCCACGCCCAGGTTATAGTGCGCTTCGGCGAGTTGCGGATCGGTCTGAACCGCTTCAAGATACTCGCGCAACGCGCCTTCCCAGTCATCCTGAAACGCCAGCGCATTGCCAATATACAGGTAGATAATCGCGCGTTCGCGGTCGTAAATTTGTGCCTGCTCTTCCCCATCTACATAGGCAGCAATTAGCGCGGCCTTGAAGTGTTCAATCGCATCCGTATATGCGGCACGCAGATAGGAATGGATGCCTCGACTGAACGCAGCACCCAGGCGTGTGCCCTCGACAAAGCGCTCACTGCCAGAGAACGTATCCAGGTCCAAGGGCATAAAGATGAGTGGTTCGTTCGCAGCCATAATCAAACCCCATTTCACTGTTCTCCGTACAGACAGGCTATCGCTTTCCGGATTGGCACTACAGAAGAACAGTCTTTCTCTCCACTCAGTGAGAGCGTAACAATCTTCTTCGTGGATCGACTACTATACCACGTTGCTGCACTTTTTGCACGATGGGTCGAGATCTTTTATGGATTATCTGACAATTCTGTCATCAAAGATCGGCCCCGACCGTCGATATCTTACATTCTGTAGTAGGCCAACTGCTAGCGATACTCCTCAATAGCTAAACGCATTTGTTGGTTTAATTCGCGTGCCAGCCCTCGTCCAAATTGTTCTCGTGCGATGCGCACCACCTCCGGTAAGATCCGGTTCCACTCTTCCGCGCGGGCATTGGTAAGGGACGGTTCGCAGAGCTGCACCACTACCTCCTCCCAGAACACCGTTGCCCGTTCTAATCCCAAAACATCATCGAAAATACTGTGTAGTTCTGCACTTAAGTGTTCCAGCCGCCGCCGTAACACCACGATTGTTACATCATCACTCTGCGCACTACCCATTCCCCAGGCGCGTAGTTCCTGAAGCAGACGCGTCATCAACGCCCGGGGTTTCAGCCGTTCGTTGTTTTCGATCAGCGCCTGGAGCCGCTCCAATCCATACATCTCGAAGTCAGTATTAAATGCTTCAGTAACGCCATCAGTATAAAACACAACAGTATCACCCGGTCCAATCGTGGTCGTTATCTCATCGTATTCAATATCCAGGTCGATGCCTAATGGCAGACCAGGAGCTTCCAACTCCTGCACCATTCCGTTTGCCAGCAGGGGAAAGGTATGCCCGGCATTCGACAGCCGTAGCACACCCTGCGTTGGTTCCAGCAGGGCATACAACATTGTCACCATACCCTGCGGAATTTCGCTCAATATGCCCCGATTCACTGCTGCCAACGTTTGCGCCGAAGATGCGCCAGTGCGCGCTTCATGGCGAAATACGGTACGCGTTACCGCCATCTGGAGTGCGGCCGGTAACCCTTTACCCGCCACATCACCAATCATAATACCCTGCCAGCCGCCCTGCAACGGCAGAAAGTCGTACAAATCGCCGCCCAGATCGCGTGCCGGCAGTGAAACGGCGCTCAATTCCCAACCTGGCAAATGTGGCACGGCCGCCAGCAGCAGACCCTGTTGAATATCGCGCGCAAGTTGGAGCTCCCGCTCCAGTTCCGCCTGCCGCTGGAGTTCTACCTCATTCAGCGGTGCTGCTGCTGCCACAGCGGTGTCTTGCGCCGGCACCATGCGTCGCACGGCGATCTTCTTGACAGCGCGGTGTCCAAGGAGTGTCCGGCACGAGCGACGCTGATTGTAAAATATACGCTGAGGTGTATGACTGTTATTGCCACTCATAGTACTACCATAGATAGTGAGAGGGGGCCTTCCCCCTCATCTCTGCTCGTCTGCCAGGATCTCGACATAGCGTTGACATGTGTCGCGCACCCACCTGACAGCCACTCCATCGAGTAGTGCATCAGGCGGATGGGTTGCCAGTTTACGTAATGTATTGCGATACTCCCGCAAGGC
Source organism: Chloroflexaceae bacterium (assembly GCA_034437035.1). GTDB lineage: Bacteria > Chloroflexota > Chloroflexia > Chloroflexales > Chloroflexaceae > CAKZQX01. The sequence continues at coordinate 33,757 of DAOTUI010000166.1, read as the reverse complement.
CCACTCACGGCGCTGGATCTGGCGATACATTTCGGCCAGATGGAAGGAGATCAATGCCGCCTCCGGGTCCAGGTAGCGTGCGCGCTCGAGGTGCTGTACGGCGCTCTGCAACTGTCCCTGTTGCGCGTACAGCATCCCCAGCAGCAGATAAGCCTCGGTTGTCAGCGAGTCCAGTTCGATTGCGCGCCGGGCTTCGGCCACGGCCAGATCCAGGTCGCCCCGATTGGCATGCGCCCGGGCAATCAATGCGACTGCTTGCGGCGCATGCGGTCCATTCAGCGGAACCTGGGTCAGCATGTCGAGTGCCTCTGTCACCTGACCGGCACTCAGCAGTGTATGTCCCTGCTGAACGATATCGGCATCGGATGGCTGCGGCTCACTCGATGATTTTGCCGGCGGCCGAACCGGGCGTTCCCCCGGCGTGTGACTGGCTTCGCGCGGTGCTATCGGTCGGGAACGCCCCTCGCGGAGCGGCCGCGTCTGCCCGGAGTCATGCACTCCTGTGCCGGTCCGGGATGGCGCTGGAGCCTGAACCGGAGGGGTGGACACGTCAGGTTGTGGCCGGTATGGCTCTTTGTAGTACACAAATGAGCTGTGTGTTTCTTGCAGCCGAAAGCCGTTATGTACATTCCAGAGCGTTTCTGAGAATCCCAGGAACAGCGTGCCGCCATCCTCCAGACTCTGATAAAACCGTTCAATCAGCGCCCGACAGGTTGCCAGTTGAAAATAAATCGTCACATTCTGACAAAAAATGATATCGATGCCACGAGCATAGTCTGGAAATGGCTCTAACAGGTTAAGCTGCTCAAAGCGTACCAGCGACCGGACGCGGTCATTGACAAACCAGGCTTCACCCCGTGGATCAAAATAACGCGCGCGTATTTCAGGCGTCACATTACTCAGTGAACGTCCGCGATAACTTCCCATGCGTGCTTTTGCCAGTGCTAACTCACTCAGATCCGTTGCCCAGATCTCAACGGGACGCGTGTTCTGCGCGGCAAACGTTTCCAGGGCAGTAATAGCGAGTGAATAGGGCTCTTCCCCTGTGGCGCATCCGGCACTCCAGATGCGTATCGGTATTCCGGTGGGTTTCCGCTGATGCATCTCGGGCAAAATAACTTCACGCAGTGCCCGCATATGGGGCAGATTGCGGAAAAAGATGGTCTCATGGTTCAGCGTCAGTTCAGCCAGATGCTGCAATTCGGCACGCCCCGCCGGTTGCGCAATATATGCCGCGTACGCCTCCAGTGTCTTTTCCGTTGCCGCCAGTCGTTGTGCCAGACCGATTGTCAAAACCTTTTGCCGGGTTTTGTCCAGGTAGACACCGCTGTACTGAGCCAGCAGATCCCGCAGTGCCTCAAACTGACCGGGTTTGAGCACCGGTTCAACGGCTGTAAGCGGGCCAGTACTCTGTGTTTTTGTGTGTCTCATCATCGTCATAAATAAACAAAAAACCTAACCCGGATTTGTGCATCACCTGCGTAAATCATCTACGCAACCGCTTAACAAAACAGGTTACACCATCGCCACCACACGCTTCTGGAGCGCCAGTACAATCTCTTCAGGTGATAACACCTCATCGGCCGCCTTCAACTCAATCGCCGCGCGCGGCATGCCAAAAATGGTACAACTCGCCTGATCCTGCGCAATTGTGTACCCACCCGCGTAGCGAATGCTCTGCATCCCCACCGCGCCGTCACGCCCCATCCCGGTGAGCAGGATACCAATAACCTGGGGGCCAAACATCTCGGCGGCCGACTGCATCGTAATATCAATTGCCGGGCGTTGCAGTAGTAACTGCTTATCATTCAAGTGGATGCGCCCATTGCGCTCGACCAGCAGATCAACCCGCTCTGGCGCAACCAGCACCGTCCCAACCGTCAACTGGTCGCCTTCACAGGCCAGCCTGACCGGCAATTGGCAGGCGCTTGCCAGCCAGTCAACCATTCCACGACTAAACCCCTCGGCAATATGCTGGACCACCAGAATAGACGCGCTAAACGTTGCCGGCAACCCCATGAGAATCTGCCGGATGACGCGGGGCCCCCCTGTGGAAGCACCAATGATCACCAGGGGAAACGGTATTTTAAATGATGGTGCAACCTCTGGGACAACCATGCCCGGAGCATGTACAACCGACTGGGGCATTGTCCAGGCTACTCCCTTTCGGTTCTGGTATTGCGTCTGTTCCAGCGAATGGGGCGTCGTCAGATATGCAGACCCGGAATGTTCACCCTGATCCGGACTACGCTGTTCCACCCGCCGCCGACCACGGAGGTGTGTCACCACCTTGACCCGGGATAACAGCTTGATGCGCCGGAGCAACTCACGTCGTGCGCATTCATAGGCTTGCGCGTCATCCAGTTTGGGTTTTTCCATTACATCCAGCGCGCCGGCACCAAGCATCTTAAATGTAATATCGACATCATAGCGTGAGAGTGATGCCGTAAGGACCAGGATCGGCGTCGGATAGTATGCCATTAACTGTTCGGTTGTTTCGAGGCCATCCATCACCGGCATCCGTACATCCATGGTAATCACATCAGGCCGCAGTCGGGCAACCAGATCCAGGGCTTCACGACCATTGATAGCTTCGCCGACGACGGCAATCCCGGAATCATTGGTAAACATTCCGCGAAGCACGCGGCGCATAAGCGCTGAGTCATCGACAATCAAGAGGCGCAGATGCTCATTCATCGTCGTACATGCTGCGTGCTGCGCGTGGCAGCGGTTTACCCGCATGTGCCACACGTTTCACGCAGCATACTTAAATGGAAGAGATTAATCCATCTCCAGAACCAGCTTGACCCGATTGGGCAGATTGAGCAGATCGACATCTTTATTCAGATAATCATCCACTCCCGCCTCAAACGCCGAATGCTTATCATCGCTTGAGGTCAGCATAATAATGCGCAGGTCATCAAGCTCTGGATTATCCCGTAACCGGCGGCAGACCTCGTAGCCATCAATGCCGGGCATCTGCACATCGAGCACCATCAGATCCGGGACTTCATCGGCGATACAGGTCAAGGCCTCTTCGCCGCTGTGTGCCAGGCGTACCTCATACCCATACATCTCTAACCGCATCTTGACGATATCGGTTACGAGTTTGCTATCATCTACGATCAATATTTTCTCTGCCATCGCTTTGCTCCTGTAATGAGGGACGTCAGGAATGTGCGAAATTCCACGTCATGTGGCGACCAGTTCTGCGGTGCGTGGTGACGGTGCGCCCAACGCGACCAGGTAGCCGGTAGGGAGCGCTGTCCCTGCATCACATAATCCATATAAGACAATTATACATGTGAATCTGTACCAGGAACCGACTTTTCATCGGGATTGCGAGAAATTACCTTCTCCACAAGTGCAGTGCAGGGATGCAACGATAAATTGGCAGGATAGGTTGTAACGTTCAATGTGATGGGATTGTGATATTTCGTACACGTTTACACACCTTAGTGCCCAAGCAACTGCTGGACAACCTCCAGTAGATTATCCTGATTAAACTGGCTTTTTACAATATACGCCTGTGCCCCTGCCTCCAGTCCCTGCCGACGATGCTCATCGGAGGCCAGACTGGTAATGATGACGACCGGGAGATCCATCAATCCCAGTTCCTGACGAATGCGCGCGGTGAGTTGAAACCCATTCACGCGTGGCATTTCCACATCGCTAATGACCAGGTCATACGACTGCCCGCGCAGTTTCTCCAGGGCGTCCATGCCGTCATAGGCGACCGTAACATTATACCCGGCTGATTGAAGAATACTGCGGATCAGCTCGCGTGTGGTAAATGAGTCGTCGGCAATCAGCAGACTTGATCGGCGACGGGCTCCCGCCATACCGCTGGTGGGGCTGGTTAATGCCATCCCTCGAGCCGTTTGCGAGAGAATAATCGGGTTGAGCAGGAGGGTCAACTGACCATCGCCGAGTTGTACGGCCCCGCTGTAGCGGCGGCGCTGCTCAAACAGCGGACCCAGCGGCTTGACCACAGCTTCCCGTTCATCAAGCAGCCGATCAACCAGCAATCCTACCTGGCGTTGCGTGTTACCGATCAACACCGCCGGCATACGTTCACTCCGCTGAAAGGCAGCATCTGCTTCGACACCGAGCAAATCGGCCAGTCGTAGCAGTGGCAGGGTCTGCTCCTTATGGTTGATTGTCGCGCGTCCTTCGATGGTCCGGATCTGGCTGCGTTGTGCCCAGATAGTGCCGCGACAGCCGGTTGCCGGGAGCGCAAAGGTATGCTTGCCGACATTGACCAGCAGTATTCGGGTAGTCACTAGCGTCAGGGGCAGTACCAGTATGATCTGGGTGCCATGGCCGATCTGCGACTCGATCATGACCTGGCCCCCTAACTCACCGACGTTTGAGCGTACCACGTCCATTCCCACGCCGCGCCCGGAGATGTCGGTAATGATCGGCGTGCTACTAAAACCCGGCAAGAAAATCAACTCCAGCGCCTCAGTGTCCGAGAGCAGTGCAACATTCTCGGCGCTAATCAGACCTTTGCGCACAGCAACATCGCGCAGTTTCTCCGGGTCCATACCGCGTCCGTCATCGCCGATGCAAATACGAACCTCACCGCCGGCCGCTTCAGCGCTGATACGAATATGTCCCTGGCGCGGCTTGCCGGCTGCGCTACGTTCGTCGGGCGGCTCGATGCCGTGATCAACCGCATTGCGCACCAGGTGCAGCAGCGGATCGGTAATTGCCTCCAGCAGCTTCCGATCCATCTCGGTCGTCTCACCCAGCAGTTCCAACTGCACTTCTTTGTTGATGGCGTGCGCCAGTTCACGGACTGCACGCGGCATGGTGGCAAACACTGTGGAGATTGGCAGCAGTCGTGCCGCCATCACTTCTTGCTCCAGGTCGCTAATTAAGACATTCTGCTGGCTGATATGCTGGCTGAACTGTGCAAACTGGCTGCCCAGGATCTGACGGGCCTGGCTGCTGTTGGTAAAGAGCAGTGTAAGACTATCTTCAAGCGTCTGGGTCTGGCTGGCGGTAATTCGTATGTGGCTCAACTCGGCCTCAAGTTCTTGCAGAGCGCGCTCTTGCTGCTGCATAAGCGTCGTCAGGTCTTGCAGTGCCTGCACATGGGTCGAGAGCATCTGCTGCCCAACCACCAGTTCCCCGGTGAGATTGATCAGCCGGTCCAGTCGGTCCACCCGCACTCGCACTGTCTGGCGGTTATTCGGGCGGAATTTTGGTGGATTTGGCGGTGGTGCCGCGGTCTGACTGCCGGTTGGTGCCGGCGACGGTGCTGCGGCCGGCGCTGCCTCCGCTGCTGCTGCTGCTGCTTGTGGTTCCGGTGTGGCCGGCGTGGCGGGCTCCTCGGTTGTCGCGGCCGGCGTGTCGGTGTCTTCGGCTTCGGATGCCGGCTGCGGCTCCTTGGTTGCTACTGGCGGACTCGCTACTGCTGCCGGTGCCTGACCTTTGGCCGGCGCTTCAAGCATAGCGATCAGCGCGTCAACGTCAATCTCGACGCTACGTCCCTCGACCGCCGCCGCCGTGAGTTCAAGGATGGTATCACCACAGCGCAGCAGGTTATCGGCCAGCGGACGGTCAATGCTGCGCTGCCCCTCGCGCACCGTGCCGAGCAGGTTCTCCATCGCATGGGCCAGCTTGCCGACTAGTTCAAACCCCAGCAACCGGGCCGACCCTTTGATCGTATGCATCGCACGGAAGATCGCATGGACCTGCGCCTGCGCATCAGGATCACGCTGGTCAGGCATCTGTTCCAATGCCAGCAACCCGTCATTCAGGATGCGGACATTTTCGTTGGCCTCTTCCCGAAATTGATTGTAGAAGCTTGAAAGATCCATAGCAGTCTACCAGACTACAGAATAACGCTGGTTATGCGCTGGTTTGCGGCACGGTGTTAACTCTGGGCAATTCCATGGAGCCGGTCGGCAATTGCCGTCAGCATCGCCGATGACTCGGCCATCTGCTGCGCGCCTCCGGCAGACTGACGCGCCACCTCGGCGATCTCGCGCATCGTTTCGACAACCTGTTCGCTGGCACTCTGCTGCTGGGCGGTTGCCAGGCCAATCTCGGCGGCACTCTGCGCCGTGCGCTCGGCGACCATCACGACCGTATCCATCACCTGCCCGGCACGGTGCGCCAGTTCAACGCCATGCTCAACCTCTTTGCCCCCTTCTTCGGCGGCCAGCACTGCGGAGTTGGTTGCCTGCCGGATCTCAGCGATCACGCCTTTTACCTCTTTGGCAGCGGCCAGCGTACGGTTTGCCAGGCTCTTGACTTCGGCGGCGACCACCGCAAAACGACGACCATGCTCACCGGCCCCGGCGGCTTCAATCGCTGCGTTGAGGGCCAGCAGATGCGTCTCATCGGAAATATCGTCAATCAGGTCGATGATTTCACCGATCTGTTGCGAACGCTCACCCAGGCTCAACACGCGGGCGGCAACATCCTGCATCCGGCTACGAATACGCTCCATCGCCTGGATGCTCTCATCAACTGCGCCCTGGCCGTTACTCAGGTTTTCCAGCGTATGCTGGGCGGCCTGGGCGACATGCTCGGTGGTTTGGGCAATCTGGCGCGCGGTACTTCCCAGTTCCTCAATGGTTGTGCTGATCTGCGAGACCGCGCTGGCCTGCTCGGTCGCGCCGCTGGCCTGCTGCTGCGAAGTCGCCTGCAACTCGGCTGCCGCGGCCGAGAGTTCACTGCCCAATTCGACCTGCTGAATATTCTTCTCCATAATCTGCTCAGTCTGATCCAGCAACTCTCTGGCCCGCTGGTGCGACTCAAGCAGGGCATTGGTCAGATCCCGACTCGTGATCCAGGCAAGAAAGGCCAGCCCCCCGCCCGATAACAAGAAAACCGGCAGGAAGATAACCCCACTCCCACGGGTCAGCGGAATGATGGGTTCTAATCCCAGAAAAAACTGCCCCACGAAGAGGAGAAAATAGCTACCTATGGCTGCTGCCCCAACTCGGAGGCTGTCGGTACTCTCGCCAATCAATCCTGCAGCGACGATTGGGATAAAATAACCCATAATCAACGGACTGCCGACACCACCGATAAGTGCAGCGGAAAAGGCCAGAACTAGCGTCAAGCCGTAAAAAAACCAGCGGCCGGCAAATAATACCCGTTTTCGGCGTAGATAATAGTATGACGGCACCGTGACAACCGTCGTGATTAACGTTATAAGTAAAGCAAACGCCACCGCTGTCGTATCTACCTGGTTAATCCGGTTTAATGTGAGGATAAGTAGCATTAAAATGATGGCAAGCGTCAGCGCGCCAATAATCATCATATTGAGCAGGCGCACATTATCTCGAAGCGTTGGACGCAGTTCAGGCACTTCCAGGGTGGGTAAACGATTAAGTGTTTGTTCCATCAGATCAAGCTCCCTACACGCGATTAAGGTACCTGGTACTGAATTATGTAGGCCGGCATGATGCCGTGTCTGCGTTATTCCGCTGCCCAAACAGGACATCCTGGGCAATCTGGCGGAGATCAAGCACCAGGACAGGGGTGTCATCACAGACTACCGTACCCATAAACCATGGGCGGGCCAGTCGTTGGCGCAGGAGCGGGGCAAGCGGCTGTACTTCCCCGGCAGTCTGCTGCGAAAAATCCTCTACCCGTTCCACCAGCAGGGCCACACCCCGCCGGCGCGTTGGGATAATCAATGCATGCCGTCGGGCATTGCTGCGCAGGTCTTGCGGGTCAAGCAGTTTGCCTAACTCCGCACTGACCAGCGGATGCCCACGCTCATCGGGTCGCTCCAGATCGGCACTGCGGGTAATCAGCCGGATCTCTAAAATCTGGTCACGGCACACGATATAGCGGTGTCGTGTTGTACAGATCGTGAGCAGCAAGCCGGTAGACGACATCTGGCCTAGTCTCCCATTCGTAGGGTTGCAATCAAGGCCGCCAGATCAATCAACGCAACGGGCTGATCATCCAACCGGACAAGCGCATGCAACAGTCGGGCACGCTGCGGATCGAGGGCGGCGGGTAGTGGCTGGAACGTTGCCGGCTGCAGTTCCAACAGATCAAGCACCGCATCGACGATCAAGGCAATGTCCACATCTTCATGCTGGAGAATGACATAGCGTGTGGCCCGGTCCGGTGCGCCATCCGGCAATCCCAGCAGGGGATGCACATTGACGACCGGCATCACAAACCCGCGCTGGCTGATAATGCCGGGTAGGGCGGGTGGAGCCCCGGGAACCGTTGTCGGTGCATGCCAGCGTGTAATTTCGCGTACGCATGTTCCGGGCACGCCGTAAACTTCCTCGCTCAGGCGCAGCAGCAGGTAGGTTGTCGCGGCCTGTTCTCCCTCAGTGTTGATTGTTGAACCAGATGCGTAGACCGTCGTCACCCTGTGGACCTTTCTTTCCCCGCAGCATCCCGAACGCCCGCCTGTGGTATGACAATGGTGGGTAGCTATTCGCTGCAACAACCTTCAGGCGTGGTATACGGATTGAAGCATACTTGAAATAGTGACGCTGGTCAAGCGCTGTGTGTGGTACTCAAGGTACATTCTATTACAGTACTATTGCCCATCAGGGAGTAAAGAGCTACTACGCGTTATCGTATCACCGGCATTTGGGGCGGGATGCAATGCTTTACAAAACGCCCCATGCGCAGTACAATGGTTCGCTGGAGCGCTTTCTAAAGCAATAAACCTGTTGCAGAAACCGAAAGGATGCCGGTGCGTGGATAAAAAAGTACGTGTTGCCATTATTGGGGTCGGTAATTGTGCCTCATCCCTGGTGCAAGGTGTTGCGTATTATCGACATGCAGATGAAAATACCACTGTTCCTGGTCTGATGCATGTGACTCTGGGGGGATATCATATCAGAGATATTGAATTTTCGGCGGCTTTCGATATTGATGGGGCAAAGGTAGACAAAGACCTCTCCGAGGCAATTTTTACTGCGCCGAATAATACCTATGTCTTTGCGCAAGTGCCGCAACTGGGTGTCCCCGTCTCACGCGGCATGACGCACGATGGACTGGGCAAATACCTCAGCACCCGGATCCACAAGGCCCCGCGCGATACCGACAATATTGTCAAGATCCTGCGCGAGACGGGCACCGATGTGGTGGTTTCGTACCTGCCCGTGGGCAGTGAGATGGCAACCAAGTGGTATGTTGAGCAGGTGCTGGAAGCGGGTTGCGCCTTTATCAACTGTGTTCCTGTCTTTATTGCCAGCCAGGAGTACTGGCGCAAGCGGTTCGCAGATCGTAACCTGCCGCTGATTGGTGATGATATTAAAAGCCAGGTCGGCGCGACGATTACCCACCGTATACTGACTACACTGTTCCGCGAGCGGGGTGTGCGTCTGGACCGCACTTACCAACTCAATTTTGGGGGTAATACGGACTTCTACAATATGCTGGAGCAGGAACGCCTGGAGAGTAAAAAAATTAGTAAAACGAATGCTGTTACCAGTCAGCTTGATTATGATGTTGGGGTTGAGAATGTACATGTCGGGCCAAGTGATTATGTGCCCTGGTTGGGTGATCGCAAATGGTGCTATATTCGTATGGAGGGTACTACTTTTGGTAATGTGCCCCTTAATATAGAGCTAAAACTTGAAGTGTGGGACTCACCCAACTCGGCGGGGGTGGTGCTGGATGCTATCCGCTGTGCGAAGCTGGCGCTTGATCGGGGCATTGGCGGCGCACTTGATGGTCCGAGTGCCTATTTTATGAAAACGCCTCCCCGCCAGTATACCGACAATGAGGCACGTCAGTTGACCGAGGAGTTTATCCAGGGGTAAAAACTGTATGCTCAACGTTGATATGCGTAGGAATAGGAGCAGTTCGCGCAGGCCTGGTTGACCAGGAAAGACAATGCCCGGACTGGGTAGACCCTGATATCTCGAGGGAGCAGATGAAACTTGTCATTCAAATACCCGTGCTTAACGAGCGCGATACCATTGCCCAGGTGATCGACGACCTGCCACGCAGCATTCCCGGTGTCGATGAGATTGTCATTCTGATAGTGGACGATGGCTGTAGTGATGACACCGTTTCGATAGCGCTGGCCCATGGTGCGCACCATGTTGTCCGGCATACCCGCAACAAAGGGTTGGCCGCCGCCTATCAGACCGGAATCGATACCGCACTGCTGCTGGGAGCAGATATCATTGTGAATACCGATGGCGACCATCAGTATCCCGGCGGTGAGATTCCCCGGTTAATTGCACCGATTGTACGGGGCGAAGCCGACTATGTCATTGGTGATCGTCAGGTGCAACAGATTGAGCACTTCTCGCCACTCAAACGGCGCTTGCAAAGCCTGGGCAGTTCAGTGGTGCGCTGGGCCTCGGAGACAGATGTTCCCGATACGGTGAGCGGCTTTCGGGCTCTCTCGCGAGAGGCGGCGCTGCGGACTTTTGTGACGACCGATTTTTCCTACACCGTAGAGAATCTGATCCAGGCGGGTAAGCGGCGGTTAATCGTCACGACGGTGCCTATTCGGACCAACTCGGTGACACGCCCTTCGAAGCTGCACAAAGGCAACTGGCATTTTATCAAGCGGCAGGCGGCGATTATTGCGCGCACCTATGCCACCTACGAGCCGCTCAAGACCTTTAGCTACATTGCCGGCGTCTTTTTCGTTTTGGGGATGGCATTGCTTGGGCGCGCGGGCTATATTTTCATTGGTCGGCGGTTGATGCTGATTGAGGAGTCGAATGAGCAGTCCTTACTGGTGGGCAGTATGCTCGTCATCCTGGCGGCGACAACATTCCTGATCGGATTGCTGGCTGATCGTGTCGGGGGCGTACGCCGGTTGGAGGAGGAAGTGCTTTACCGGGTACGTACCATGCATGCGGCTGACGAGGCGTGGCGGCGCACCATCACGACGCGCCTGGAACAGGTAGAAACGCAGTTACGTTCCGATGTGTACGAGCCGGTTGGACCTCTCTCGCGGCATGTCGAAGAGGCAGAGTTGGAACAGGCTGTATCGGAAGCAAAGTTCCCCTCGCAGCGTGAGCGCCAGGTGTAACTGGTCTGTAGCCGATCTACGAGTACGAGGCAGACGCATGAATAACACCGTTTGCGCCTGCGCTGACTCCTCGGAGATGTCGTACAGAAAAAGGAAACGGGCCGGATAGCCAGAGGGCTGCCTTCCCCGCGCAGTATACAAACTCCGCTTATATGCTGAACTTACGCATCCATCTGACCAGTAGAAGCCGATCGTGATGATGTTGCCTGGCTCACGCTGTTGCTCCGGTGGACCATGCCGACGGCAGTACCTGACCAGAGATGCTGCAGATGCTGGAGAGCCCCCCCAGTCCGCCGGTCAAGCAACATAACAAAGCGCGTGGCCTCAGCCAGTCCCAACCGTTCAACAAGAGCAGACCATCCCTCTTCTATCAGACGAATCTCCATTTGAGTCATAGTTTTTGCCCCTTAAGAAATGTTACATCAGCTTCTACCATAATGCGCACCAGTTCTTCAAATGAGACGACCGGCTGCCATCCCAGCACCGACCGTGCCTTGTATGCACTGCCGACCAGCAGGTCAACCTCGGCTGGTCGCATAAAACGCTCATCCTGCACCACAAAATCTTGATACTTCAACCCCACACATGCGAAAGCGACTTCAGCGAACTCCCGCACAGAGTGGGTTTGCCCGGTAGCGACGACATAGTCGTCAGGTTGCTCCTGTTGCAGCATTAACCACATTGCCTGAACATAATCCGGGGCATATCCCCAATCGCGTTGGGCATCTAAATTGCCTAACCGCAACTCAGTATCAAGCCCTGATTTTATACGGGCCACGCTGTGACTAATCTTCCGTGTTACAAATTCCATCCCCCGGCGCGGACTCTCGTGATTAAACAGGATACCGCTGCTGGCATGCAGGTTATAGCTCTCCCGGTAGTTGACCGTAATCCAGTGACCATAGACTTTGGCCACACCATAGGGGCTGCGCGGATAAAACGGTGTTTCCTCAACCTGGGGCACTTCACGCACCCGGCCAAACATCTCGCTGCTACTTGCCTGATAAAAGCGGATATCCGGATCGACAATCCGTATGGCGTCAAGGATACGGGTCACACCGAGGGCCGTGGTCTCGCCGGTAAAGACCGGCTGGCTCCATGAAGTTTGAACAAACGATTGGGCCGCAAGATTATACACTTCAATCGGGCGATACTCACGGAGAATAGTAATCAGCGACACTTCATCAAGTAAATCTCCCGTCACCAGGGTAACTTTATGCTGAAAATGCTTGATACGCTCAAAATTTACCGTACTGGTACGACGCACCATTCCAATAACCCGGTACCCGGCTTCGAGTAAAAATTCCGCGAGGTAACTCCCGTCCTGGCCGGTTATTCCGGTAATCAGGGCACATTTCTGCCTGGTCATCAGTTCTTGCTCCTCACCCGGCCAACCGCACAATCATTCTGAGAATCCCTGTTATGCATGAATAGATTTACAACTGCTTTACTTACACGCACGTTCCAGGTTTTACCGCATACCCGATAGCGTAGCATGCTCCCGTAACCGCTTGATAATCCAGATACTATTTTGATGCACACCGGAGGCTCTGCAATGATGTGAGCGGCTCCGGCGTGCATGGTTCCAACATTGGCACCTGCGGTATCTACTTATGCACTGCGTGCGGCGGCTACCGCCTTCTCTGCACCTTCGGCCAGCGTCTCGGCGGGAATAAGCCTGGACTCGGCCAGAATCTTGCGTCCAGCTTCTTCATTCGTTCCGACGAGCCGGGCAACCATAGGCACCTCGGTCTGAACCTCGTCCAGAGCGGCCACGATACCCTTTGCCACCTCGTCCACGCGGGTAATGCCGCCAAAGATGTTGAAGAGCACAGCCTTCACACTGGGGTCAGATAGAATAATCTGCAGCGCAGCCTTCACCTTATCCTTGCCCGCGCCACCGCCGATATCGAGGAAGTTAGCCGGCTCACCACCATAGAGCTTGATCACGTCCATTGTCGCCATCGCCAACCCGGCCCCGTTCACCATACAGCCGATGTCACCATCGAGCTTGATGAAGGTGATATCGGCCTCACGTGCGCGCTGTTCCGCCTCCGGCTCATCGGAGGTATCGCGCAGGGCAGCCAGGTCCGGATGGCGGAAGAGACCACTATCGTCGAGCAGGATCTTTGAGTCGATAGCCTGCAGAGTACCATCATCGAGGACAACCAGCGGATTGATCTCCGCCAGCGAAGCATCAACCTCAACAAATGTTCGATAGAGTGCCGTGGCAATTTGCGCAAACTGGCGGGCCTGTTTTGTCTCGGTCAACCCGATAGCAAAAGCGATTTCGCGGGCCTGATAGTCGAGGAGGCCCAACTGGGGATGTGCGGGGACTTTAATGATAGCATCAGGGTTGGTCCGGGCAACTTCTTCAATCTCTACGCCCCCTTCGGAGGAGGCAATCATCATGACGCGCTTGGTTGCGCGATCAAGGATTACGCCGAGATAGATTTCTTTCTGGTAGGTAACCGCTTCAGCCACCAGCACCTTCTCGACGGTTAGCCCTTTGATATCCATACCGAGGATCTGGCCGGCAGCCTGCTCTGCTTCTGCCGGAGTATCGGCAAGTTTTACGCCTCCGGCCTTACCGCGCCCACCGACCAGCACCTGGGCCTTCACGACCACTTTTTTTCCGATCTGTTCGGCAATTTTGCGTGCATCTGCCGGAGATGTGGCAACCCCGCCCCCGGTAACACGAACGCCGAATTTCTCGAGCAGATCTCGAGCCTGATACTCTTGTAACTTCATAAGACTCAAACTCCTATCAAGCGCTACAGTATGGCACGGCGAAAAACAACAGAATATACCGGTAGTAGCGCAGACCAAAAAACGGCTCCATTCGCTTTCGGAGTACATCTTTGGACTATAGGCTACCGACCGGTATACTGAGAACTAGCTGTCAACTATAGTTCCTCAAGAAACCTTCCAGGTGGGTGCTATCTCGCGTCATAGTAGCACACTGCCCGGCGCTCTGTCAACCGGCACCAGTCGAAAAAACTCTTTACACTCCGGATCATCGGCCTGCCTGCCAGTACTATTCTACTGCTTGAATGTAGAACCTGCGGGAGGCACTATCGCAGGTGATACCCGGTATTTCCATTGTCAAGATAACTCCTGGATCTCGATAGCCTCTGTTTCATAGCTGATAGGCATCAATCTGTGGGTCTACCCGTCAGGATCAAAGCCTGCTCTGAACCGAACGGGCTTAGTCGGACGTTCGGTTCAGAGCAGATTTATAGCACTTCGCTCACAAGAATGATCTGATCGCGCTCGGGACCGATCGAGATCAAGCCCAGTCGGGCACCAACGAGCTGACAGAGACGCGCAACATACGCCTGTGCTGCCTCGGGCAGATCCTCGAAGCGGCGCGCGCCGCTGGTCGGTGTTTGCCAGCCTGGTATTGCTTCGTAGATCGGCTCGACCTGACTTAACACGGCCACCGTGGTCGGTGGGTAGTCGAGTTCGGCATCATGCAGCTTATAGCCGACACAGATCTTGATCTCCGGCAGGGTATCGAGGACATCAAGTTTGGTGATTGCGACGGTGTCAATCCCGTTGATCTGCGCGGCGTAGCGGGCCATTACTGCATCAAACCAGCCCACACGGCGCGCCCGCCCGGTGGTCGTACCGACTTCCGCCCAAGGCTTCCCGATCTGGCGCAACGCATCGGCCGCCGGACCCTGCACCTCGGTGGGGAATGGTCCTTCACCCACGCGCGTAGTGTACGCCTTGTAGACGCCGATAACCGAGTTGAGGTGCGTTGGCCCGATCCCGGCTCCCTGGCAGGCTCCGGCCGCTCCCGGCGGTGATGAAGTGACATAGGGATAGGTGCCGTGATCTACATCAAGCAGTACACCCTGCGCCCCTTCCAGCAGCACGGGGACATCTCGTTGCAGAGCGCGATGAATAATCGGATGCGTATTCGTCACATAATCGGCAAGCCGGCGTCCATATTCCAGGAAACGCAGGTAGGTATCGTGTAGCGAGAGCGGTTTGACCCCATAGAGCTTGGTCAGCAGTCGGTTTTTTTCTTCCAGCACCGCCCGCAGTCGCTCCAGCAGCGTCTGTTCGTGCAACAGATCGCCCATACGAATACCAACACGATCCATCTTATCGGAATAAGCCGGACCGATGCCCCGCCCGGTCGTCCCGATCTTGCTATCGCCGCGTGCCTGCTCTTGCAGTTTATCTTCCATTACATGGTAAGGCATGATGACATGGGCACGTTCGCTGATAAATAGGCGGGAGGTATCGATGTTGCGTGATTGCAACTCGTTGAGTTCGCCAAGCAGCACCGCCGGGTCTATGACCACACCGCTGCCGATAATGTTCACTGTGTGCGGATCGAAGATACCGGATGGTAGCAGATGCAACTTGAATGTGCCCTGCTCATTGACAACGGTATGCCCCGCGTTGTTTCCTCCACCGTAGCGGATAACCAGCCGTGACCGGCTTGCCAGCAGATCGACGATATGTCCCTTGCCCTCATCGCCCCACTGAGCGCCAATAACTGCGATGACCGGCATGTGTCGGCCCCTTCCCTTTCGCAAACGGTCAGCCACCAGTGGTCGTTTTGGAGCGACAGGGAAACAACCCCGGCGAGTGGGGCTACACTGGATGGTCCCCCGCACTCCTCCGTTGTCACCTGGATACTGAACTTGCTAAACCTGGCTGATGGCTGGCTGTCGAATGATGATACCACAGACAAAGAGAGCGACGGACACCCTCAGGTGTTGTCGCTCCCCCATTATAACGCAGATTATTTATTGCTTTGTAGGGAACGGAAGTCCTATCTTTGGCGGCCCGACTCTGGATGATTGTGCAGTTTGTTGACTCAACCCAGGGCCTGCGCCAACTTCGCCATGGCCTCATCCACATGCTGCGGAGTGATAATCAGCGGGGGCAGCAGGCGCACCACATCTTCGCCGGCGGTGGCAACGAGCAATCCCACATCATGTGCAGCGGCCCGTACTGTTGCTGCCGAACCAGTGATCTGCAGCCCGCGCATCAGCCCGCGCCCGCGCACCGCCGGCACCTGCTCAGCATGGCTCTGCGCAAAGTCCTGGAGCGCCTCGTCCAGGTAACTGCTCACATGCCGCACATGCGCCAGAAACTGTGGGTCGCTTATACGGCGAAAGACTATCTGGGCCACGGCGGTGATGAGTGGGCCACCGCCGAAGGTGGTTCCGTGATCTCCCGGCTTGATGACGCCGGCGACCTGATCGGTCAGCAGAATTGCGCCGATGGGCAGGCCATTCGCCAGCGGCTTGGCCAGGGCCATAATATCGGGGTGGACATCGTAGGGCTCGTGCGCCCAGAGCGTCCCCGTCCGCCCCATACCACACTGGATCTCATCGAAGATCAGGAGCGCGCCATGCTGATCGCACAGGGTGCGAATACGCTGGAGGAATGCCTGATCTGCGACATGCAGCCCGCCCTCGCCCTGCACCGGCTCGACAATCACCGCGCAGACATCATCGGTGATGGCCGCCTCAAGCGCAGCAACATCATTGAAGGGAGCAAACCGTGCGCCCGGCATGACCGGCATAAACGGTTGCCGGTATTTTTCGCGGGCCGTCACTGCCACCGCGCCCATGGTCCGCCCATGAAAGGAGTTCTCAAAGGCGACGATGCTGGTTTTGTTCGGACCATGCCGTTCGCGGGCAAACTTGCGGGCAAACTTGATTGCCCCCTCGATGGCTTCGGTGCCGCTGTTGCTAAAAAAGACCCGATCAAGCGCCGGGCTGTTCTCGATTAGCAGCTTTGCCAGTTCCCCACCGGGCGCGGTGTGATACAGGTTCGAGACATGGATCAGCCTGGGAGCCTGTTCTGCCAGGGTCTGCACAATCGCCGGATCGTTATGGCCCAGGGCATTGACCGCAATCCCGGCCACAAAGTCGAGATAGCGCCGTCCCGCCGTGTCATAGAGATACGCGCCTTCACCCCGCTCCAGCACAAAATCGGGGCGCGGGTAGGTCTGCAAAATATAGTCGTGCTCGTTTTGAATTGCCTGCTCGGGTTGCCCAGGTGTCATATCTGCTCCTTCTTCGCCACCGGAATAGGCCGATTATAGCATGATCCTGAACTGCCCCGGCGCAACCGCCTGCTCACCCTATGCCCGAATCACCGTCACTTGCCGCCCATTGGCTGTCGTGGCTTCCTCGGTATACGTCCGCTCGGCAATCGGTGGCTGGTTGCTGCGCTGGTCGAAGATGACCAGCCAGCCGCTGGTCAGTCCCAGCCCGGCCAGGTAGCTGTCGAGTTGCTCCAGTCCGGCCGCCAACGGATCACCCCGCCCGTCCCGCCAGACCTTCAACTCAATTCCCAGGGTGACGTTCCCATAGCGCAAACAGAGGTCCATGCGGTCAGTGCCGATGGCATACTCGCGCTCCAGCGTGCCGCCGTTGTTGACCACCCGATGTAGGAAGGCCATCAAGACCAGGTGTGGGGCAATCTCGGCGTAGGGCGCGCTGCGCAGGAGCGGCTCGCCATACTGCCGCCAGAAGGTCAGGAAGGCCTCCAGGAGCTTCGGTGGGTCCAGTTCGCCGGTTGGGGTGAGCCAGGTGGCGGTGATGCGGGGCAGCGAAGCGGAAGGCGTGATGGTCAGCACGCGGGGCAACACCTCACGGTAGATCGGATTGGCAATCACCAGGCCACCGCGCGGGTCCATCCGGCAGAGGCCCAGGTCCAGCACAAACTGAATATCCTCGGCCGGCACATCGTCGAGTTGCTGCCCGGCCAGCATCGGCGCGATGATGTGGCGGACGCGCTCCTCACGCAGGCGCTCGGCCAGGCTGTCCAGGTGGGTATCCTGGCGCTGGATGAGCACCTCTTTCGCTGCATCAATAATTGCGGGTGTGATGGGCAGTTCGGGATCATCCGCCAGATCTTCGACCGTGACTTTTGCCAGGGCGTTGACCAGCCAGGGCTGGCCCTGGGTCAGATCGAAGGCGCGCTCCAGGGCGGCGGGCGTAAAGACCTGGCCGGTGTCGGTGGTGTGCTGCGCATAGAGGTCAGCCACTTCCGGGGCGATGAAGTTGCGCAGGGTCAGCGAACGGGTTTTGATGTTGAAAGGACTGGCCGAGCGGAGGCGATCACTGCCACCGGAGGCGATCTTATAATCACGAACATCGCGCAGCCCGATCAGCGCCAGCGCATGCGGGAAGGTGGCCGGCCGGTCGTTGTAGCCATCGCGCAACTGGCGCAGCACCGAGATCAGCGCGGCATCTTCCAGCGCGTCAATTTCGTCCAAAAATAGCACCAGTGGGCGGGAGGCCTGCTGGGTCCAGGCGCGCAACGCCTCGCGGATGCGGGTACCGGGCGACGCATCCGGCCAGGGTTGTGGCTGGAGGTCCGGGGGCAGGCGACTGTAGAGCGCACTGCGCCATGCGCCCAAAATTGCCAGTTCTGCCGCATCCGGGTCGTCGCTGAAGGGTGCGCCCACTTCAAGCGAGAGCATGGCGGCCACATACTGCCCGCCGGCGGTCAGTTCCTGCGCCAGGGTCAGCATTGCCGTCGTTTTGCCGGTCTGACGCGGGGCGTGCAGCACAAAGTAGCTCTGCTGGGCAATCAGGCGCGTAACGTTGGGTAAGCGTGCCGTGGCCGACAACATATAGTGAATGTCCGGCCGGCAGGGACCGGCGACGTTAAACCAGCGGTTCATCACGGGCTCCTCTCGGCTGGTTCAAATACCAGCATATGTAGCGGGTCAATATCATAAAAAAGCGTACCCCGGGGCATGCGCAGTGTCCGCCAGACCGCGTAGAGATCGCCAACCGCGCCGGAGCTGTTGATCAGCAGCGCCAGGAGCGCCCCGCCGACGACAAAACGATTCGGCACAGCCAGCAATGGCACTAACAGCAGGGTCAGCCCGACCAGCGGCGTCAGGGCAACCAGGAGCATGTGCCGGCGCGGCAAAAACTGTCCAAATGCGGCGGCATATGCGGCTCCCAGATGCGGCGCGATGCCGTACGAGACGCGATAGCCCAGCCCCCGCAGTGCCAGTCCATGCAGTAACTCATGAACGATGATCACCAGAATAGTGACCGCCGGCAGCAACAGCACCCCGGCAACCAGGGTGAACATGTTATCAACCTCCAGCGACAGGATCGGTGTCCGCTGCCGCGCCGCGTGATAGGCGGCGGTCAGCCAGAAGAGCAGCGGACAGGCGACCAGAAACATCCCCAGTGATACCAGAGAGAGCCACTGCATCGGGTAGTGAAACGGGTAGCTTGCGCGATAGCCCGGCGGTGGGTCCGGCATGACCGGGGTGGTGATAACTTCTTCTTCCATGGATACCTCCTGAAGCTGTATTGTACACCCTGTGCATGCGCCCGGTACAATCCTTCCCCGCCGCGTAGGTAATTCTACTTATTCCTCTGGTGAAAAAGGCTCAGGTGACATTGTTCTACAAATGGTTAAAAATCACCAGGCACGATGACGTTTTTTCTTGATGTGGCAAACGCCGCTGGCCGCTATGATGAAGCCAACAACAATATGGTCTTCAAGAGAAAAAACGGGTGTTATGTGTTATGAGTCAGCGAGTATCGGCCTTGATTATTGCGAAACCGGGCCATCTGCGTGATGGACTACAGACCTTACTCCAGGCCGTACCCGAAATTGCGCTGATCCGGCAGGCCGATGTATGGAACGCTTTTACCGCTGCGCACCATCGTCCAGCGCTGGTGTTACTCGATATTGACCCGCAGGAGCCTGACACCATAGCACTCCTGCAGCGGATCAAGCGCCACTGGCCGCAGACAAGTTGTATTGCGCTGGTGGACAGCGAACAGGATCTGCCGCGCGAGCAACTGGCCTGTGCGGATGTGACGCTCTTGAAAGGTGTGCTGGCCTCCCGATTGTTCGATACCATCAACGACCTCCTGGCCCACCGGGAGGGATAACCAGTCATAGTGAGATAATTGTTCCCTGATCTTACGTTTGTGTTGTCGGAAAAACAGTCGGTCTCGAAATGATGCCGGGTAGTCTCAACCTGCCGGATCGGACAACTGTTTTTGCGATAGAAAGATATACCAACCATGGAGATGGTTATAAATAGTGTTCAGCCGCAATCTACCCATACACAATCAATGCAGCCGGTGGTATCGTCGGCAGACCAGCAAATGGTAGCGGCGTTGCGGGCCGGTGATGAGATCGCCTTTACCGCACTACATGACCAGTACCATGCGACAATGATCCGCCTGGCGCAACTTTACGTGTCCAGTCAGGCGGTTGCCGAGGAAGTTGTGCAGGAGACCTGGGTAGGCGTGTTGCGGGGGTTAGAGCGGTTTGAGGGGCGTTCCTCGCTCAAAACCTGGATCTTCCGCATTCTGGTGAACCGGGCCAGAACCCGTGGCGCACGTGAGGGGCGCTCGATTACCTTCTCCGATCTCTGGCATCAGGATATTGACCCGGTCGAGGCCATGGCGGAACTTGAACGTTATCCAGCGGATGCCGTAGCCCACCGGCATTCCTGGACCGCGCCGACACAGGGATATGCCGGCCGCCCTGAGGAGCATTTCCTGTCAAAGGAGACCTATACCTGTATTCAGGAGGCCATCGCCGCCCTGCAACCCAGCCAGCGCACCGTCATCACCTTACGCGATATCGAAGGCTGGTCGTCGGCAGAGGTATGTACCAGCCTGGGCATTAGCGAGAGCAATCAGCGGGTGTTGCTGCATCGCGCCCGCACCCGCGTCCGTCGCACCGTCGAGGCATTTCTCGCCGAGGCATAACTCGCATACGCACTTTGCATACAAAAGGAGCTATAGATGAACAAGCGTCCACTGCTGATTGTTGGCGGCCTGGTCGGACTGATTATTGTCGGTCTGGTTGGATGGTGGCTGATCTCACCGATATTTGTTGATCGCACAGTTGATGAAGAGTTCCCGGTTGCGCTATCCAGCCCGGAAACGGCGGCGCAGGTCGCCACGCCGGAGCCAACGCCAACAGCGGAACCAACCGCCACCATGGAGGAGGTCGCGCAGGATGTTACGGCGGCAGAAGCAGCCGCGCCGACCGAAGTGCCCACCGCAGTGCCGCCGACCGAGGTGCCGCTCACGCCAACGCCGAGTGGTCCGGTTGCGTTGAGCCTGGGCCAGTTTCAGAATGGCGAACGCGACTATGAAGCGACCGGAACGGCGACCCTCTACCAACTGCCGGATGGCAGCCACCTGCTGCGCTTTGAGGAGTTTGAGGCGACCAACGGGCCGGATCTGCGGGTGATGCTGGTGACCAATCCGAACCCAACCGGCAGCGCGGACAAGGGCGAGTTTATCGACCTGGGAGTGCTCAAGGGTAACGTGGGCAACCAGAACTACGAGATTGCCGCCGATATCGATCTTTCGCAGTACCAGAGTGTGATCATCTACTGCCGAGCCTTCAGTGCGCTCTTTGCCTCAGCCACGCTCAACCCGGCCACCTAGCAACGGGTTATGGTACGATAAAACAGAGAACAAAGGACAAAGCAAAGCAATCCTACCACAGTGCCCTTTGTTCTCTGTTTTCTGTTCTTTGTTCTTTCAGGAAGGGCTACGATGGCATACCAACCGATTGAAAACTATGGCGTCATTGGTGATATGCATACGGTGGCGCTGGTGGGCATAAATGGCTCGATTGACTGGTTTTGCTTTCCGCACTTTGACTCGCCCAGCATTTTCGCCGCAATTCTCGACAACAAGAAGGGCGGATGTTTCCAGATTGCGCCGGAGAATGACGGCGTCAACTATAAACAGCTCTACTGGCCGGAAACCAACGTGCTTGTGACCCGCTTCCTCTCACCGGATGGCGTAGGCGAGTTGATCGACTTTATGCCGGTTGGCATGCCGCGTTCCGGTCATGGACATCACCAGTTGATCCGCCGGATCAATGTGGTGCGTGGCACGATGTCCTTTCGCGTCGTGTGCTGTCCCGCCTTTAATTATGCGCGCGACCCGCATACCGTTGAGATTACCGGGAATGGCGCGATCTTTCGCTCACAGCATCTGAGTCTGGGGCTGGCAACGGATGTGCCGATGGAGCAGGATGGTACCAGCGCGCACACCGCGATTACGCTGCACGAGGGCCAGACGGCGACCTTTGTCCTGCACGAGATCGAGCCGGGCGCGGGTTGTGGTCCCACCCTCTCCGAGCAAGAGGCCTGGGACTCCTTTGAGGAGACCGTCACCTACTGGCGGCGCTGGATCGGGCAGTGTACCTATACCGGGCGCTGGCGCGAGATGGTTCACCGCTCGGCGCTGCTGCTCAAGTTGCTGACCTTTGCCCCGACTGGAGCAATTGTTGCCGCGCCGACCTGCGGCCTGCCGGAAGCCATCGGCGGTGAGCGTAACTGGGATTACCGCTACACCTGGATACGTGATGCCGCGTTTACGCTGTACGGTCTGCTGCGCATCGGCTTTACCGAAGAGGCCGGTCAGTTTATGAACTGGCTGGAAGCCCGCGCGCACGAGCCCAACCCTGACGGTTCGCTGCAAATTATGTATGGCATTGACGGCACACACGTCCTGACTGAGGAGACGCTGGAACATCTGGAAGGTTACCAGGGTTCGCGCCCGGTGCGGATCGGCAATGAAGCTTACCGCCAGTTGCAGTTGGATATCTATGGCGAGTTGATGGACTCGGTCTATCTCTACAACAAGTATGGCAGTCCTATCTCGTATGAACTCTGGATCCATCTGCGACGACTAGTCAACTGGGTCTGCGAGAACTGGCAGCGCACCGATGAAGGTATCTGGGAAGTGCGTAGCGGGCAGCAGCATTTTGTCTACTCCAAGCTGATGTGCTGGGTGGCGCTGGACCGCGCTCTGCGGCTGGCGGATAAGCGCTCGTTTCCCGCGCCACACGACTACTGGCGCAAGAACCGTGATGCTATCTACGAAGAAATTATGGAGAAGGGCTGGAATAACGAACTCCAGGCATTTGTGCAGCACTATGGGAGCGACACGCTGGACGCCTCGAACCTGATTATGCCGCTGGTCTTTTTTGTCTCACCTACCGATCCGCGGATGCTTAAAACATTGGACGCGACCAATCGCTCGCCGCGTGATGGCGGTCTGGTTTCCAATAGCCTGGTCTACCGCTACGATCTGGAAAAATCGGCGGATGGGTTGACCGGCAATGAAGGCACCTTCAACATGTGTACTTTCTGGCTGGTTGAGGCGCTGACGCGGGCAGGCCGGGTTGATCGTGCCCGGCTCGATCAGGCGCGGCTGATCTTTGAGCGGATGCTGGGCTATGCCAACCATCTGGGACTCTATGCCGAGGAGACCGGCTACAGCGGTGAGGCGCTGGGCAACTTTCCCCAGGCGTTTACCCACCTGTCACTGATCAGCGCGGCGTTCAACCTTGACCGCGCCCTGGGAGGACAGGCCTGAGCTGCACTGCGGATGCGCTGCGGTACATTCCTACCGGGGGCGCTGTCGATAGCAGGATGCCTCGCGGACACGCAAAAACTCTTCTCTACGGAGAAATTTACCCTCGAAATAGACCGGGCCGGTTTTTGAAAACCGGCCCGGTCTGCTGATCAGCAGATTGTGCAAAAACGACGGGTTACAACGCCGTGTCGCTCACGGTGCGCCGATTGCCCGCCCGCCCGCTACGCTGCCACTCGGTAATCAGTGTGCTGGCTTGCTCACTGGTCAGTTCCGTCGCAGGTGCGCCAAAGCGCTGCTGCGTTTCGGCATCCAGATCGATATCTCGGTCCTGAGACATCTTGAGCAACGCCTGGTGCTGCCGCTCGGTGAGCGGGTGCGTGCCGCCGGCTGACCGGGCCTCTTCACCCTGCGCGGGTGCGCGGGTACCGTTGGCGGTGTAGGCGGTGCGTTCCTCAGCCAGTTTCTTCAGGCTGTCGATAAAGCCCGAGGCCTGGCCCTTGGTTAACGTTACAAACTCGACACCATGCTCTTGTGCAAAGGCGTTAAGTTGCTCGTTGGTCCAGGTCAGGTCTTCCTGCAGTGCGGCGATATAATTGCGCTGCTTGTCGCTTGCGGGTGCCTCCGGATCGCGGATGGTGATGGAAGCCGGCAGACCCTGTGCTTCGCGGATGCCGGCAACCTGGCCTTCCAGCGCCTCGCGCTGGGTGCGGTAGATCCGCCAGCCCAGATCTACGGCCTGCTGCACCTCTTCATCGCCGGCATCAATCGGCAGCGTAATCGTCTCTTCCAGCGTGATGAAATCCTCACCCAGACGGATAGCAGTGCGATAGGTGCGGGTAACACTCCGTTCGATATTTTTTGCGGGTGCCATCGGGTAAACTCCTGTTCTTGTGACGCGGGTTGAGCTCATGCGCAGGGCACATGGGCTGCTCCGACTAACGGTTTTCTATTCGTCCCTGTTGTAAGTTAACTCTGTCGCCCGGCCTGTGTGTAACAGGAAGGTATGGTAATAGTATAGCACAAAAGTTCGACAGTTGCAAGCAGTCTGTTCACCAAGTGGACAGCAGGTACGCGGTGCCGCAGGGGCGATGAGTGGGGTATAATAGGCGGGAGTTATACTGTTGTCTTGCCGCGCGAGAAACTTTACCCGGTAAATTTGTATCTTCTTTCTGGATCCACCAAAGGAGCGCATTTGTATGGGCACGCACACTAACACTACATCCACCGACAATGATCTACTCAATCTTGCCCAGTCCTATGAACTACTGCAGCGCAGCCTGAATGCCGTCGCCGAGCCTTTTGCCGTGAAGGATCGACAGCATCGCTGGGTTGCCGGCAATGATGCCCTCGCCGCTGTCATCGGCAAACCACTTGCAGCGATTATTGGGCGCAGCGATCCGGATTTCTTTCCGCCTGAACAGGCCCGCATCTTTTGGGAGGCTGACGACGCGCTCTTTGCCTCCGGTGAGCCGGTATTTCAGGAAGAAGAGATTACCGGGGCTGATGGCGTTGTACGTACGATTTACACCCGCAAGTATCCGCTACATAACGATGATGGTGCGATTATCGGATTGTGTGCCCTGCTGACTGACATCACCGAGATTGCCCGCCGTCGGCAAGAAGTTGAACAACTCGAACGTAATGTCGCCACGCAGATGCAGACCATTCGTGAGCAGCAGCATCTGCTGGAGCAGATCTCCGTGCCGGTGATCCAGGTCTGGGAACAGGTGTTGCTGCTGCCGCTGGTGGGGGTTATCGACGAGGAACGCGCCGGCCGCATCATGGAGAGCACGCTGGAGGCAATTGCCGTCGATTCTGCTGAAGTGCTGATTATGGATATTACCGGCGTCCCGGTAGTCGATACGAATATTGCCGGCTACTTGATACAGTCGATCCAGGCGGCGCAGTTACTCGGCTGTGAGAGCCTGCTGGTGGGTATCAGTCCCCAGATTGCGCAGACGCTGGTAGCGCTGGGGATTGATTTTAGCCATATTACGACCCGGGCTACGCTGCAACAGGGACTCGCCCATGCTCTGGAACGGCTGAATTTCCGGGTGCAGCGGACATCATAAGATTTGTCGGGGAAGTGTGGGGTGTGTGGCGAGAGCGCATGGGAGTCGAACCCATCGGCGAAGCTCGTCACTCCGCCCACTGGTTTTGAAGACCAGGACAGCCACCGGGCCATATCCGCTCTCGTTCGGCATGGTAGGGGTTGCCCGCCTGACTGTCAACATAACCGGGTCATTCCGCCCAACTTTGATGTATTGCCGTATGCCGATATGCCGGACGGAGTGAAGCAATCCGGCACCCGGTAGGCCGCACTGCTCCACTCCGTCCGGTGTGACAAAATATGCGAGAGGCTTCCTTGTCCAATCCCTACAGCCGGAAGAAGTCCACAACCTTGTCGCGCTCTTCCTCGCTTGGCATAATCTCGATAAAGGTGATCCGGTGCCAGGGGAAGATAACGGCCTGCACACCTCCCGCCAGGTAGCCGACATCTTTCCCGTCACGCTTGCGCATATTGGTGACTTTGATAAATGCGTCCGTAGGTTCGGGTTCCTGATCAATATCCGCCAGAACCGGGTCTTCGCCCTGAATATGTAAAATGACGGTCTTTGGCATGCACAACCTCCTTACCATACTGACTGCCGGGGGACAACGCGGACCCAATTTCCGTGCGCCCTGAGCCGGCAATACGGCAGCGCTGATTGTTCTAATTGTTTACCAGGCAGCGCTATCCAAGTTCGAGTCGCAACAGAAGTGTCCCAAATTTGAGTTCATCGCCATGGCGAATAGGGGTGGACACACGGGGGGGGATTTGCTGATCGTTGATAAAGGTACCATTGGCGCTATCCAGGTCTTGTATCATGCAGGTACCATTCTGCAAGGTAATAACCGCATGGCGGCGGGAAACGCCCGCATCATACCCCCCATCAAGGCCAAGATCAATATCCGGGAAGATCCCTTTGGCATTGTCTTTGCGCCCGATCAGTAACTCTTCACTAGCATCGAGCACCATCCGCCGCCCACTATTAAGCACGACCAGCCGGATCGTAAAGCCGCCGGTCGCCTGCTGCGGCGGCTCAGGGGCCGCGATCACGGTTGGCTGGGTCGGCAGATCAACATCGTTCAGATGCTGCCCCAGTGAGGCGGTGGTCTCCTTGCGTGCGCCGACGACCAGCAGACTGCCACCACAATCGGCGCAAAATATAGTTCCATCAAGTTGTTGCGCATTACAATGCGGACATATTTGCATACAGGTCTCTCCTGATCCGGCCTGCGTGTGAACAGCGGGGCTTATGCCTCCCGCTCTTTACTCATATCACTTTTGCCCATCAACCCGCGCGTGCCATACTTGATACGCTTGCGGCCCTCCGACGTTGTATTCCCTGAGCGCAGCAGGCGGGTTGCCTCATCCTGAACCGTACGGGCCAGGTCAACCTCGCCGGCTTCAAACAGGCGCGTTCCCGCCATCTGCAAGCGCCGGGTTGCCTCCTCGATGCGACCGGACTCTACATCCTGCCACGCGCCGGCCTGCAGACGATAGGCAACCAGCCGTTCCAGCCAGTGTTTGACCGTTGCATCAACCTCATAGGTCACGGACTCGGCGGGACGGATGGCAATGCGCAGCACCGCCTCACTGTTCTGGTTGAGCAGATTAGCACCGGGCAGATCATAGCGCAGGTTCATCCGCAGCAGGGGATGGTCGCCAACGTTCAGTGCGGGCACGATCAGTTCCAGCAGAAATGCCTGCACATCGCTGCCGGGCCAGTCACCCAGTTTACTCAGCCAGGTTAACTCCCGCTCTTCGGCAATGGTCACGGGGGCAATAAAGGGGCGCACCCGGTCAAGCGAGCGGATCAGACCGCCGGGGCGCATCTCAACCCGCAGTTGCACATCCTGAGCAAAGATCGAATACATGCGCTTGAGTTCATCGCCAAAGACCTGGGTAATCTCCTGTGCTGAGGTGATGTAGTGAGCGCGGCTATTCTCCCGTGCGGCCATCGTCTCCAGCAGATCTTCGTTCCACTCATCACCGATTCCCAGCGCTGTCACCCCAACCCCACGTCCCTGCGCCCGCCGGGCAATCTCTACACAGCGGCCTTCATCGCCGTAGGTGCGACCATCCGTTAGCACCACAATTCGGCTCACCCCCCGGCGCAGCATTGCGCGCTGCGTTTCCTGAAGCGCCAGCGCCATGCCGGTTGCCATCTCGGTGCCGCCCATTGCCTCAATGTTGCCGATCATGCGTTTGAGTTCGAGCTTGTTTTTAACTCGCTGTGCAGGAATAACAACATCGGCACGATCATTAAAGGTAATGAGCGCAAAATAGTCATCGGAACTCATCTGATCAACGATACGTTGTGCCGCATCCTTGACCTGCATTAGCCGATCACCACGCATGGAGGAACTGCGATCAATAACCAGGCAGAGATTGAGCGGCAGTTTGGGCAGCGATGTCGGCAACCCTTGAGGAGCAGCCTCAAGCAGCACATACATTAGTTGCCGCTCATCACTCTCCGGGAGCATATCGCGGCTGAGGGTCCAACGGAGTTGGATGCCAGGACTCATTGAGATGACCTTTCTGCGATAGGCAATGTGACGACAATGGCGGATATATTATCTTCACCGCCGGCGAGGTTCGCCAGGGCAATCAGTTCACGGCAGGCATCGTGCGGCCAGAGGTGGTTCGTCAACGCCTGTTGGATGTCTTCCTCCGAAATCATCCCCCACAGCCCATCGCTACACAGGAGCAAGTGGCTACTTCCGCTGAATTGCTGATAGATAAAGTCTACCTGCACCTGAGGTTGCTGCCCGACCGTCCGGTAGAGTTGGCTGCGGAGGGGGTGGTCTCGGGCTGCAGACGGCTCAAGCTGTCCAAGCTGGATCAACCGTCCGACAGCCGAGTGATCATCGGTCAGGCAACGCAGACCACCTGCCTCAAGCAGGTAGGCGCGCGAGTCGCCAACGTGGGCAATATAGAGCGCCTGCCCCATCAACAGCACAGCCGTGCAGGTTGTGCCCATATCAGAGTGAATCGTCTGTGCATGGTCCCAGATGGTACGATTGGCCTCCTGAACCGCTGCAACCATCAGGGGTTGAAGCGCTTCAGTCATGGCATCATCGAGGGCCGGCATGATCAGTTGCGAGATCACTTCCTGGGCCACACTGCGCACGGCCAGTCGGCCGGCAAGTTCGCCGCTGTCATGCCCACCCATCCCATCGGCAATCACAAACAGGCCCATCGGCAGGTCGGCCCCTTCGCGCGGCAGGGTCGTCAGTGTTGCGAAGACACTATCCTGATTATTCTGGCGTATTCGCCCGACATCGCGCAGGGCTGCGGCGGCCAACCCCTGGGCCGAATGCCGGCTGCTCAAACTCGGCGCGCTCTGGAAATTCAGCCGGTGCGTACCCTCCTCTTCCATATCCACCGTAGATGTTGCCTGCTCTGCCTCATCTACCGGTGCGTCCGGCTCTGTGTCACCTTCAGCTTCCGGCGTGGCACCTGGTGCCGCTGAGTCAGCTAGAGACTCAGGGGATGCCGGTTCGGATGGTTCCGTCACACCTGCGGATTCTTGCTCAAAAATGCGTGTCCGAGAGATGGAAAGCGGTTCCGTAGGCGCTTTCGAGGGCGTGAGTTCCTCATCAGCGGCGGGTTGCTCCGCGTCCGGTGCGCCCGCCGCTTCAGACGAAAGCTCATCGGCAGTGGGTTGCTCCGCATCCGGCGCGGCCGCCTCCGCAGAAGCGGCACTGGTACTAACAACGGTGGAGCTATGCTCGGTTGGCGGGTTGGATTCTTCCCACCATTGCCGCTCAGACGCCGCATCCTCAACCGGCGGATGCGGCTCTCCTTCTGCCGGCCCGGTTGCAGCATCGGTCGGTGTAGTATCAGTGGCAGCGTTGTCGGAAGCGGCATCCTGATCAGGCTCGGCAACGGCCATGGCGATCTCAGGTGCAGGCTGATTGTTAGATGCAGATGACGCGTCATGCTGCTCGCTGCGAAAGAGTCTACGCAAAAAGTCCATAAACCGCTCTCCGTCTCTCCGTGTGGCAATCGTGACATTGCCTAATCCTCAAAACCGTACGCGTTCGCTCAGGCTTTCAGGGCGTACACCTGATGATCCATTGAGCCAATGTACACGACACCATCCAGTATCGTTGGCGAAGAAACCACCGGCGCACCCGTCTGGTACTTCCAGACCAGTGATCCCGATGCTACATCAAGACAGTAGATATTCCCATCAATTGCCCCAAAATAGATCCGCCCATTGTCTACACAGGGGGAAGAGGCAATCTGACTGTCGGTCTCATACTTCCAGGCCAGTCGCCCATTTTTCTTTTCCAGGGCATACATGTTGCCATCGGCGCTGCCGACGAACACGCGTGTGCCGAAAATACATGGGCGCGCATTCACATAGTGTCCGGTGCGATAGCGCCAGGCCGGCCAGCCACCTTCGCCGTCGAGGGCATACAGATTGTTATCCATCGAGCCGACAAATACCAGTCCATCGCTAAAGACCGGAGAAGAGATAACCGGTTGCTGGGTACGCTGCTTCCACTTGATCCCGCCGTTCCGAATATCCAGGCAGTAGACATGCCCGTCGTTCCCGCCGATAAAAACGGCTTCATTCGTAGCAAACCCTGAGGAGCGAATCGGCATCCAGGTGCGATACTTCCAGATCATGGTACCACGGAGGCCGTCCAGCGCGTAGAAATGCTGGTCATCGGAGCCGATAAACACAATGCGATCATACAAGCGGGGCGAGGAGCGAATGGAGCGTCCTGTGCGGAAGGTCCAACTCAGCTTACCGCGCCGCTTATCGAGCGCATACACCGCACCATCTTCAGAACCAAAGATGACAACATCTTCCCAGACGACCGGCGAAGAACTGACGCCGCCCTCGGTTGCATACTTCCAGCGGAACTCACCCCGTGCCAGATCAAGCGCATAGAGGTTGGTGTCGTAGCACCCGATGAAGAGCATCCCACTGTTGACACAGGGCGAGGAGCGCACTTCATCCTCACAGGTAAAGCTCCAGATCAACTCCGTCGACTCGCTGCTCTTCCGCAAAATGGGCGGTGCAATCGCTCCGGCGGAGTGTGTCGCCGGCGTCGTTGTTGCCACGCCGGGAACGCTTAGCAGCGCCTGCTTGAATTCTTCGGCAGTGGACCAGCGGGCGGTAAGATCATACTCCAGCGCGCGCATAACAATCGCTTCCATTTCAGGCGAGATAGCCGGGTTGATCTGGCGTAGCGGGCGCTCATGGAAGGTGAAGGGTGTCTCCAGGCGTGGGTCGTTGCCGGAGAGCAGGTGGTGCAGGGTTGCGCCCAGCGCATAGAGGTCGCTCTGGGGCTCGACCAAACCGCGATACTGCTCTGGTGGTGAGTAACCTTCCGTTCCGATCATTGTACCCTTGCGGTCCGTCCGGGTGAGGTTACGCGCAATACCGAAGTCGATCAAGACAATGCGATCCTCGGGTGTCACCATCACGTTCGATGGTTTCATATCCCGAAAGATAATCGGTTCCGGTTGGTGATTATGCAGATGGTTTAACACATCACAGATTTGCATTGCCCACTGGCAGGCCTTGACTTCATCGAGCGGGTTTCCGGCGTCTTCCAGGACGGACTCAAGATCCTTGCCGGCAATCAGTTCAAGCACCAGGTAGATGCGCCCATTCTCTTCAAAGAAGTCATAGACCTTGGGGATAGCGGGATGTTGTAATGTTGCCAGCAGCCCGGACTCACGTTCAAAGTTTTTCAGATTAAGCATGCGCGTGTGGGAGTCGGGCGCACTCTGATACATCTCTTTAATCGCACATGGACGAACAACATCTTTAAAACGCAAGTCACGCCCCAGGTAGACCATACTCATACCGCCGATACCCAGGGGGCCTTCAATCGTGTAGCGGCCCTGCAACACCGTGCCGACGGTCAGAGTCTGAACTGAACCGATGCCACGCTTTGTACCGGGCGCGGCAGTGCCCGGTGTGCCCGGCCCATCATCTTTATCGGCCGGAGGAGTATTGATGCTTTTGGTTGTACCCGCCTTTTTAATCAATGCCATGCTTCACCTCATTACTTTAGAACGGTGCCCGTACTCCTGATCCGCAGCCGGGGACGCACCTTTGTGCGGTTTGCCTCTGGTTAAAAAGATCATCGCGCGAAGCTTCGCGCGCATTGTGCTTTATTATATGAGTATTGTCGCAGCAAGGCAACTCCCCCAATTGTCTGGTTTTTTCCTGGGTCAGGTGGTACCGTCCGGCCTTCAGGTATAATTATTAGCACGATGTACGCGATCTCTGAACCGGGAGGGAATTTCGCCTCCGGCGAGGTAGAGGACTCCATTCCTTATTTCACAAAAAATTTGCACAAGATGCAGGTTTTTATGAAAAAGATCAAAATGTACCATGCTGCCGCAGGCGAAGTCGGCTTTTTGTCTAGTCAATATATGGTTTGAATGCCGACCACGTAACTCGTGTTATTAACCCAACGTATGTGGTAAGCGTTCACATCAGGAATCAGGTTATGTACGATGTCATCATTATTGGCGCAGGTATCGGTGGCGTAACGGCCGCCGCTCTGCTTGCTCACAGCGGGCACCGGGTGCTGCTGCTGGAAGGGCATCTTGAGCCGGGGGGGTGCGCCTCGTCGTTTCGGCGCAAGCGTCCGGACGGTAGCCACTACATTTTTGATGTTGGGGCGACGCTCTTTGGTGGCTTCCAACCCGGCGGCGCGCACGACTGGGTGGCCCGGCGATTAGGCATACGCTTCCCGGTAGTGCGGCTGGAACCGGCGATGCAGGTCTGGCTGCCCGACCGGGTTATCACCCGTACGGGTGATTCCCAGCACTGGCAGGTTGAGCGGCAGACTGCCTTTCCGGAGCAGGCAGCGCAGGCAGAGCGCTTCTGGCAGCATCAGGAGCGTCTGGCGGACATTTCCTGGCGTTTTGCCGTGCAGCATCCGCCCATGCCGCCGGAAACGCCCGGTGATCTGCTGCGGCTACTTCCATCACTCCGTCCGGAACTCCTCGGTCTGTTGCCGCATCTCCCCCGCACGGTTGAGCATGAACTGCGCCGCTGCGGTCTAACTGACCGGGCACTGCGCACATTTCTTGATGCGCAACTGCTGATCAGCGCGCAGGTGCCATCTGATGAGTGTGCCTGGCTCTTTGGCAGCGTAGCCCTTGATCTGGCGCGGCAGGGTGTGTTCTACGCCGAGGGCGGTGCATGGACCATTGCGCGTACCCTGGCCGATGCCTGCATCCGCGATGGCGGCGAGGTGCGCTACCGCACCTGGGTGACGCGCATCCTGTTGGAGCATGGACGCGCTGCCGGGGTGCAAACGCAGACCGGCGAAGTATACCATGCGCGCCATGTGATTGCCAACCTGACGCTCTGGGATGTGCAGCGCCTGCTGGATGGGGCAACCCCGCCGGCACTTGAACGCGCCGCACGTACAACCCCTGCCGCCTGGGGTGCGTTTATGCTCTACCTGGGGGTAGATGCGGCGGCAATTCCCCCTGACCTCTGTACCCATCACCAGATCGTGTGTGATTATGCTGCACCGCTGGGTGAAGGCAACAGCGTGTTCCTCTCGCTGCATCCGGCCTTTGATACCAGTCGTGCTCCGGCCGGCCGGCGCGCCCTGACCATCTCAACGCATACCCGCCCGGAAGGGTGGTGGGCCGCCCGGTCCGCCGGCCGCGCGGTCTACAACGAGCGCAAGGAGCAGCTTGTCGGGCAGATGCTCGCTGCAGTCGAGCGGGTCTTGCCGGACATCCGCCGCCATATTCGCTATCAGCAGAGCGGCACGCCGATCACATTTCAGCGCTACACTCGCCGCGAACGCGGGATGGTCGGTGGGTTGGGCCGGCGTCCCGCGCAGAGCGGCTTTGCGGGTCTGGGCATTCGCGCGGCCCATGTGCCGGGGTTGTGGCTGGTCGGCGATAGTATCTTTCCCGGCCAGAGCAGCGCCGCCGTCACCCAGAGCGGCATCCATGTGTGGCGCACTGTTCGGGGGGAACTGCGGTTCGACGCTGCCCGACTGCGTAAAGGCACGGCGAAGGTACCGCAAAAATAGCAGCGCAGGCAATCGAGTGTCCGTCACACGAGCCGCGCCGTCCCTGCCCCGGCATTCCTCGCCGAATCCACTTCTCACATAACACGCGTTACGCGGTGGGGCCGGTTCCGGCACTGGGCCAGAACCGGAAACCAGAATCGCCTGCGGCAGCATGGTACATTTTGTAACTTTTTGCTAAAAATTTTGCACTCTGTGCAAAATTTTTAGCAAAAAAATGTCCGATACCGCCCTGCCGGAGGCGCATCGGGCCGTTCTTCCCGGCGAACACCTGGTTTGGAACCGACCGCGTAACGCGTGTTATGTG
>DAOTUI010000165.1:0-18808 GCA_034437035.1 Chloroflexaceae bacterium | reverse complement strand
AGGGACGCGCTTCTGCGCGTCCGCAGCCCGTCCCAATGCGGAAAATACTGCACTGGAGCGGCAGCCGCTGCCGGTCCCACTGACCGCATTCCAATGCGCTCTGACGAAAAAGTCTACACTTGAGAGGACGAGCGGCAGGTCGTCAGCCTGGCAATCCTGGCGGATGAGGATCGCACCTGGCGCCCGGACCAGTTTGGTTA
This sequence comes from Chloroflexaceae bacterium, assembly GCA_034437035.1. Lineage (GTDB taxonomy): Bacteria > Chloroflexota > Chloroflexia > Chloroflexales > Chloroflexaceae > CAKZQX01. Next base: position 18,608 of record DAOTUI010000165.1, on the reverse strand, counting down.
TGCCCTCTGGGGCTGCGAACTGGCGTTGCGCTTTCCGGTGGTAAAACTGCGCGACCTGGAACGCGCGATGCTGGAGACGAGCCCGAATATCTTTGCGACCCTGACGCTGCTGCATCGGGATGCCCAGGAGACGCGCGGCCGGCCCCAGGCGCGCATGCAGTGCAAGCTGGATGGGTATCGGCGCATTCTGCGGCAGGGCTACACTCCAGAGGAGATCCGCGCGCTGCTACGGCTGATGGAGTATCTGCTGCGGCTCCCGGCGGAGCTATCGCGCCCCACGGTGGATGCGATGAAACAGATTGAAAGCGAGGAAATCGGTATGCCCCTGGTCACTAGTTTTGAAGAAATCGGTCGGGAGGATGAACGGGAGGCTTTGGTGCTGCGCCAACTGACGCGCAAACTCGGCCCCCTCCCGGAGGACGTTACGACCCGTATCGCGGCCCTGGATAGCGCGACCATGCTGCTGCCGGCAGATGCCCTGCTGAACTTCTCCTCACTGGCCGATCTGCGTGCCTGGCTGGATCAGCCGCAGGATACACCCCCATCTGCCGGCAGCGTGGAGCCGGACCAGCCGGAGTAGGGGCTGGGTTCATGTGATGAAGGCTCCGGCATGCCGCTCATCGCCAGTTGCACCGCAGCAAATAAAGAGGTAAGATACACAGGCCATGTTTCTCCGCGTTCTCTGCGTCTCTGCGGTGTATCATTCAACTCAGCACTCAAAACTCAAAACTACTCCCCACCACAACCAACAGTTAAGAATTGCCCACTTGACACTAAGCCCCCGGCATGCTATGCTCCAGATTAGAAAAGTGAACTTTTATGAAAAGACCTTCGGGGCAGGGTGTAATTCCCGACCGGCGGTGGTTCTTCGGCATAGTCCGTAATCCGTAATCCGTAATCCGTATCCCGTACTGGTGAATGTACGGCGTACAGACTACGAACTGCGGCGTACAGACTACGGATAAGAAGACGAGCCCGCGAGCCGCAAGGCAGGACTCTGGTGTGATCCCAGGGCCGACGGTACAGTCCGGATGGGAGAAGGTCTGCGCACGTGTAATACCTATCCAGCATTGGCTACAGCGCAGTAGTGGCACAGGGAGGTTCTCCTTCCGGGTGCTCGCTTCGGTGTAGCTGGTTGTGTGATGGGTTGCGGGTAGTTGGCAGGTGTGGCAATGGTGCGCATCTGTCGGGTGTGCTGCTGCATGTCGCCATGGAGATGTGCGATGCGCCGTTACCCTGCTGCTGCGCGGATATGCCCTGAAGTGTCGAACGCTTCGGGGTTTTTTGCGTGCAACGAAAGGGATGACCTGTGCAAGATGTTCTTCCGGTTCAACAACGGCAGCGGCGCGGTCTGGCAGCGCAGGCGGCTGTTCCGCACGAACGGGGCGCGACGGAAGCGGGTCTGGCTTCGGGGCGACGGCCGGGGCGTTCGGGGCAGTGGTTGGGGTTGCCGCTGGCGCTGCTGGTGCTGCTGGCGGGCTGGCAGGCACTGGTGCTGCTGGGCGGCTATGCACCGTTTATCCTGCCCGGGCCTGCGCTGGTGCTGGAGCGACTGATCGCCGCTGCCGGCAGTGGTTTGCTCTGGGTGCATGTCGCGGCGACGCTGACGGAGGCGCTGGGCGGGTTTGCACTGGCGCTGGTGGTGGCGTTGTTTATGGGCTATCTGCTGGCGCATACGCCCTGGCTGGAGCGGGCGGTTGCGCCGCTGCTGGCCGCCAGTCAGGCCGTGCCGGTGCTGGCCGTCGCACCGTTGATTGTGCTCTGGGTTGGGACGGGACTGCCGTCGAAGCTGTTGATTGCCGCACTGATTACCTTCTTCCCCATCCTGATCAACTGTATTGTGGCGCTGCGCGGTATCCCGCGTGAACTGCGCGAGATGGCGCTGATCAGCGGGGCGAGTCGCCTGCAGATGCTGCGCTTTGTCGAGGTACCGCTGGCGCTACCGGTGCTCTTCGGCGGTGTGCGTACCGGGTTGGCTCTGGCAACAACCGGCGCGGTGGTGGGGGAGTTTGTGGCGGGTCGCTACGGGCTGGGCGCGCTGATTAATATTGCGCGGGGTCTCTTCGACACCCCACTGATCTTTGTGGCGCTGATCATGCTGGCCGGGATTACGCTGCTGCTCTACCTGCTGGTGTCGCTGCTGGAACGGCTGCTGGTGAAGTGGGAAGCCTAGATTGTTGAAGATGAGGAGGGGCTGGATGGTGCGATATCTGCGCGGCTTGCGCTATGCTTCAGTTTACATAATCATAGCGCTGCTGGTGGCATGTGGTAGGGGCGCGGAGCCGGAAGCCGGCGGGACCGACGCGGAGCCGGAAGTCGGTGCGACCGAGGTGCCGGCGGCGGCGGCGCTGCGCCCGGTGACAATGGCAATGTCCTTTATTCCCAATGTGCAGTTTGCGATGTTCTATGTCGCCGATAGCAAAGGTTACTATGCCGATGCGGGACTTGACGTAACATTTGACTACAACTTTGAGAATGATGTGATGCAGCGAGTAGCAACCTGGCCTGACAGCGATGTCGAGTTTGCAATGGCCGGGGCGACCTCGGTGCTGCTGGCGCGCCGGCAGGGGCTGCCGGTAGTGACGGTGGCGACAATCTACCAGGAGTTTCCGGTCATCTTCTTCAGCAAAGCTGCAAATGCGATCAACTCGGTTGAGGATATGCAGGGCAAAAGCATAGGCATTCCGGGGCGCTTTGGGGCCAGCTACTACGCCCTGCTGGCACTGCTCTACGCCAACGATATGCAGGAGAGCGATCTAAATATCCAGGAGATCGGCTTTACGCAGGCGCAGGCGGTGCTTGAGGATCGGGTCGATGTTGCGACCGGCTACGCGATGAATGAGCCGATCCTGCTGGAGGCGCAGGGCGAGGAAGTCAGTGTGCTGCGCGTGGCCGATATATTTCCGCTGGTCTCCGACGGCATTGTCACCCACGCCGATCTGATCGGCCAGGAGCCCGATCTGGTCCAGGCATTTGTGGACGCCACTATGCGTGGCCTCCAGGATACGCTGGATAACCCGGACGAGGCGTTCGACCTGAGCCTGTCATATATTCCCGAGGCAGAATTGGGCGATGCAGCGTTGCAGCGCGCGGTGTTACAGGCGAGTCTACCCTACTGGCATAGCGCAACAACAGAACAGGCGGGGTTGGGGTACACCGATCCGGAGTCCTGGGAAGCAACCCATACCTTTATGCAGGAGGCCGAATTGCTCACCCAATCGGTGGAAGTAGACGAGGCATTTACGAATGAGTTTATCTCGCGCGTAGTGACGAGTGATGAGTGAGAACATGAAACGTCAAAGCGTGAAACGTGCGAACATAAGAACGTGCCGTAGCCTTCCTGCGTTATAATGGTCGTCCGTGATCGGCGCGGGAGCGATCTGCGGCACTTGCTGTTCCGACAACCGCAGTTGATGAAGTAGAAGATAGTTATCGCGCGCAGTGCCGGTAAGTAGCACAGGACGTATTCCTCAGTGTGCTCTGTGTTCTCTGTGGCAAAAGAGTCGCAGTGCGGTTGTGGGGCTATGGCATCTGAGACAACGACAAAAGCGCCCTCGCTGGCGAGCCAGGTTTCGCGGGCAGTGCTCTGGAATACGCTGTTTGTACCGCTGCGCATGCTGGCCGAACTGCTGGCGACACTGGTTAAGTTGACCCTGCTGACCCCGGCGCAGTATGGTCTGCTGGCCCTGGTCAGCGGGGCCGGCAACGGTCTGGGTACAACTGTCGATCTGGGTACGGCGCGGGCGCTCCCGAAATATATCCCGGAAACCAACAACACGGGTGGCCCCCGCGCCACGCTGCGCCTGCTGCTGGCGGTGCTGGGCGCGCAACTGGTGGCCTTCCTGGCGCTTGCCGCCGGGTTGCTGCTGCTGCATGGTGCCTACCTCGACGGGCTGCGCGCGAAGATCCGTGGTGATGCGCGGCTCTCCCCGGCTTCCCAGGCGGATCTGCTCCAGTTTGTGCAGAACTATGGCTGGCTCCTGATCGGGGTTATCCTCCTGGTGCTCTTCCTGAGCGGAATCGGTTACGATATGCTGATGGCCTACCTCACCAGCTTCTTCAAGCAGCGCGCCTGGAACAGCATTACCCTGGCGGCCGGGCTGCTGCCGCCGCTGCTGAGTGCCGGGGCGATCCTGGCGGGATGGGGGCTGGTGGGGGTGCTGGTGGCGATGGCGATGGCTCCGGCGATTGCCGTCCTGCTGGCGGGTTGGCAGGTCGCTCGCGCCTGGGGGGGAACATCCGCACCGTTCCACCGCTCCACCGTTCCAACATTTCAACGTTCCCGATTGCCCCGGGGGTTTGTGCGCTACTCTGGTGTCTCCTACCTGATGACCATGACCGACTATCTGGCAAGCGCATCGTTTGCGGTCTTCCTGGCGCGGGATATCGTGGATGCGGCGCTGCTCTGGGCGGGGGCGAATGTGGTGCGCATGGCGCTGGCCTACCTCTATACGCCAATGGTCGGGGTGCAGGTGCCGCTCTTCACGCGGGTACGCGCGGGCGAGGGGGGCACGCTCCGGGGTGCGTATAGCTCGCTCATCCGGTTGCAGGTGCTGCTGATGGTGCCGGGCGGCATCGGGCTGATGCTGCTGGCGCAGCCGGTGATTATGATCATCAGCCGGCCGGAGTATGCCGCCGCAACGCCGATTGTCTGGGTACTGGTGCCCTGCCTCTTTTTGGAGTCGCTGCTGACCACGGCCCACAATGCGCTGATCGTCTATGAGCATCTGCGAATTATTGTGATCTCGCGGCTGCTGACGCTGCTGGTGATCGTACCGCTGGCATTGACCCTGCCCCCGCTGCTGGGTCTGGTCGGGGTGGCGCTGGCGTTTGGCCTGGCGCGGCTGGCAGCCGGTTTCTGGGTGACGGCGAGTGGCTACCGCCTGTTGGGGTTGCGCTGGCCCTGGCGTTTTACCCTGCGGGTGCTGCCGGCAAGCGGCGTGATGGCGCTGCTGGTCGTCGGGATGCGCTTGCTCTTGCCCGATCTGACTGTCGATGCCACAATTGTTGACCGGCTGGGCGCGGCGCTGTTGCTGCTGCTGCCGGCGGCGTTGGGCGGAACTGGCTTCCTGGGTGTGCTGCGGCTGACGGGTGGTCTGGAGCCGCAGGATCGGGAGCAACTGTTGCGGCTCAAGCTGCCGTTGAAGCGCTGGTGGCTGCGGGTGTTGTGAGGGATGAACGGACAATTCGACGTATAATAGAGTTGCAAGGGTGAGTATATCCACGCTATCACGGAGGGGACGGGTTGTATGCAAAGCAACATTATGCCTGATCTGGCGTTGCGTTCGTTTGATGAACCGCTGGGTGAACCATGGAACCGTACACGCTGGGAACAGTTGCCTGATGACGGTAATCGCTATGAGGTCATCGATGGAGTGCTCTACATGACAACTGCACCGGACTTTTTTCATCAGTGGATTATTCGTCAGATTGCGCGCCTCCTGTTTAGCCAGATTGATGATCAAGCTCTTGGGGTGACAGTCTGGTCGCCAATTGGTCTCTTTATGCCCGGCTGTGATCCGGTGCAGCCGGATCTCATTGTTGTGCGCACGGATGATCTCAACATTATCCAGAAGCGCGGTATTTTTGGCGTTCCGGCGCTGCTGATCGAAGTAGTATCACCGTCACATCCCAGTCTGGATACGCGGGTCAAGCGGGAAGCCTATGCGCGGGCCGGTGTTCCCGAATACTGGATTGTGCGACCCGGTAGCCGCGATCTGCTGGTCTGCAGCCGGCCTGATGCGACCCTGGGTGATTATGGACAGAGCCGGCTTGTGGGTGCCAACGACGAACTTGTCTCGCCGACGTTGCCCGTGCGGGTGCCTGTAGCGCATTTCTTTGCTGATGTGCCTCCCGGCGCGCTGCGACAGGATGGGGAAGAGTAACATGCTCGCTGTCAGGCATACTTGCGCGGAAAGGAACAAACCATGCATCATCAGCATGAAGACCCTGGCGCATATCTCGAGCGACTGTTGCGGCAGGGGCAGATTAAGCTGGAGATCACCGGTGGGATACGTACCTGGCGGTTGCTGCCAAGTCCCCGGCAGCAAAAGGTGATTGACCGTATTCGGGCAACGATTGTGCCCGCATCGGGAGCCAGTACGCCCTGCGAATGTCACCACCTGTCCGATGTGCAACTCAGGTTTCCCGATGGCTCACTCAAGCGTCCGGATATTGCGATCTTCTGCATTGAACCACCCGATATTGATGAGTCGTGGGAACAGGTGCCGGAAGCAGTGATTGAGATTGTTAGCCCGGATTATGAGGCGAAGGATCTGAGTATCAATCCTCCCTGGTACCTGGCGCAAGGGGTGAAGGATGTACTGGTAGTTGATCCGCGTGCCGGCCGGGTCACACACTTCAGCCATGGCCGCGCCGGCAGTGAGCATGCGCTTCCGCTGACGGTTACGCTGCACTGTGGCTGTTGCGTCACGATCTAAGCGCACAGGTATGCATATCGTCCTCTACAACCTCACAACTACCACGCTGGTCGGCGGCGTCGAGAGTTTCGTCTGGGATCTGGGGCGGGAGTTGGCCCAACGCGGTCAGCGGGTAACGATCATCGGTGGCGTGGGGTCGCAGCGCGCCGTGCTGCCGGGAGTGCGGGTGATCACCTTCCCATTTATCGGCCGGGACTACTGGCGAGCACTGCCACCGTTTCGCCGGGTCTACGGGCTGACCAAGCTGTTTGAACGGCTCTCCTTCGCTGTGCCCGCCCTCGCAGGTCTGGCGCGGGAACGCCCCGATATTGTGCATATCCAGAAACCCTACGACCTGGGGCCGGCTCTGCTGCTGCGCCGTCTGACCGGGGCGCGGCTGGTGTTTGGCTGCCATGGCAAGGATTTCTACCCCGGCGATCAGTTGTTGGGCAAGCGCGCGGATATTGCGGTCTCCTGCAGCCGCTTCAATGCCGAGACGGTTGCGGCGCACTACGGCATTATGCCCAGGGTGGTCTACAACGGGGTTGACTTTGATCTCTTTCGACCGGTGCCCCCCGATCCGGCGTTGCGCCGGCACTATGCCCCCGATGATGCGGCCCTGCTGCTGTTTGTCGGGCGGCTGATTCCCTGGAAGGGCGTGCAGTATATCTTGCAGGCGCTGGTGGAACTGCCCCATACGCGGCTGCTGATCGCCGGTGACGGCAGCTACCGGGCGCACCTCGAGTGGCTGGCGGAAACCTTTAACGTCGCCGAACGGGTTACCTTCCTGGGCGTGGTACCGCGTACCGAACTACCGCGCCTCTACGCCGGCGTCGATCTGGTGGTGGGTGCGTCGTTTGCAAATGAGACCTTTGGGATTGCGCTGGTCGAGGCGCAGGCCTGCGGTACGCCGGTAGTTGCCGGCAACTTTGGCGGCTTCCCGGAGGTGGTGCGTCCCGGTGAGACCGGCTTGCTGGTGCGGCCGCAGCATCCCTGGGCGCTGGCCGACGGTCTGCGCGAACTGCTGGATGACCCGCAGCGTCGTGTGCAGATGGGCCAGGCCGGGCGGGACTGGGTGACGGCGCAGTTCTCCTGGGCCAGCGTGACCGAGCGGGTGCTGGCAGCTTACGACGAAGGACGAAGGACGGATGACGGATGACGGGCTACGGACTACGGACTACAGGCTACGAACTACGGACTACGCATGAAAATATTGATCGTTTCGACCTTTGGTTTTGACCCGGCGTTTCCCAGCCGTCCGGAGTATCTGCAGGCGCGGGCGCTGGCGCGGCGTGGACACCACGTTGTCGCCTACGAGTATTACGCGCCGAGCTATCCCGGTCAGGCGATGCGGCATGCCTGGCTGCCGGGGCCGGTTGCGGTGCATCGTTGCTCAACCTGGGGCTTCTTCGCGCCGGAGGCACTGCTGCGCATGCTCCTGGCCGAGCGCCCGGATATGGTGCATGTGCATCATCTGCGCAGTCTGCTGGCCTTTCAAGTGGTGCGACTGGCGCGCCTGCAAGGCCGGCCGGTGGTGCTGACGCCACATGGCCTGCTCCACGATGGCGATCTGGTGGCTGATCGGGATCGTCCGCTGGAGCAGCCGTTGCGCTTTGAGCGGCTGATCCTGAGCCCCCGGCAGTTGGCGGGGCAACTGGTGCGGGGCGCGCATCCCCGGCGGACCATACGCAACTACCTGATCCATGCGCCGCTACGCCTGGTGGATGGCGCGGTGGCCCTCTCGCAGCATGAGCGCGACCTGCTGATCCGGTTGGGCCTGCCGCCGGAGCGCATCACCGTCCTGCCCAACGCGGTTGAGTTGGAGCAGTTTGATGCGATAACGCGAGGACGTGGCGATCAGGCCGATCCGGCGGACATGCCGGCGTTACTGCCGCATCGCCTCGGTGCGTCCTCGGATCAACGGGTCATCCTGTTCATCGGGCAGTTGATCGGGCGCAAGGGTTTTGATCTGCTGGCCCGCGCAATGCCGGCGGTGGTGCAGGCGGTACCCCAGGCCAACTTTGTCTTTGTCAGCCATAACCGGCAGAGCGAGGCGGAGTTGCGCCGGCTGGTTGCGGCGGGCGGCGTGGCGGATCGGCTGCATCTGCTCGGCTCCGTGGACGAGGATGCGAAGATCCGGTTACTCCATAATGCCGATGTAATCGCGGCTCCCAGCCGCTACGAGGGCTTTGGCATCCCGCTGATCGAGGGCATGGCCGCCGGGAAACCGGTGGTGACGACCGATGTGCCGGCCGGCAACGAACTGATTGAGCATGAGCGCACTGGCCTGCTGGTGCCCTACGATGACGTAGATGCGCTGGCGGCGGCGCTGGTGCGCGTGCTGCACGATCCCGCGCTGGCGCAGCGGTTGGGGGCTACGGGGCGGCAGGTGGTGTGCGAACACTACACGGCGGAGCGGCTGGCGGCGCAACTGGAGAGTTGGTATGCGCGGTTTTTATCCGCATAAGCGGTGAAGCCAATGGGTTAAGTTGACATAACTAAAGCATGGGATGGTCTTGAGCGCATCACTGTTGATGCGCTCTTTTTATGCGCTGATACTGCTTCCTGTGCATCTGACCAGGCAAAACCCGCCACCTGACCAGGCGTGATATACCCGGATGTCGGGTGCATTCCGGGGGATTCTGGGTTAGGCTGAATATATCCATAGAATATGCGGTAGTTGGCTGCGGCTATAGCAATAACCGACAAGCATAGGGCGAAGCACAAACCGGTTGTTCAATAACAGTGCATCCGGCGCACTTTGTTCTCTGTGCCTTTGTTCTCTGTTTGCTATCAGCCACGGGAGGAGGAAGGAAAATGACTGAGCATGAACAGATTTTTGAACAGAAAACAGCAGATTTTGTACCATGGCATACGTTATCGTCAGAGGAGGTCTTTCAAAAGCTACAATCCGGCATGAATGGACTGAGCGAGACGCAGACGGTCGAGCGGCAGCACGAGTTTGGACGTAATATTCTCCCCGCGAAACCTCCGCTAACCCTTGGCGAAATTATTCTGCACCAGTTCAAAAGCCCACTCATCTACATCTTGCTGGTTGCCGGGCTTGTGTCTCTGCTGATCGGTGATTATAAAGAGACAATCTTTATTTTTCTGGTGGTGACGCTCAACGCGGCGATTGGTGCGATCCAGGAGCGTAAAGCCGAACGGAGTGCTGCCGCATTGCAGAGCTTGCTGAAAGTTTACACCCGGGTGCGCCGTGCCGGTAGTGAGCACCGGCTTGCGGCGGAAGAGTTGGTACCGGGCGATATTGTGCTGCTAGAGTCGGGCAATCGCGTTCCCGCCGATCTGCGGCTGATCCAGGTAAAGAACCTGACCGTCGATGAGTCCTTTCTGACCGGCGAGTCGCTCGCCGTAGCAAAGCAGACCGCACCGCTTGCGCCGGATATTCCCATTAATGAGCGTACGAACATCCTGTTCGCGGGCGCAACTGTGACTGCGGGGCGCGGCGTGGGCATTGTGGTCGCCACCGGCTTGCAGACCGAGGTTGGGATGATTGCCGGGGCGGTGACGGCTGCGGCGATAACCAAACCCCCGCTGGTGATTCGGATGGAGCGCTTTGCCCGACAGATCAGTGTGCTGGTGTTGGGGGCCAGCGCGATCCTGGCGGTGATTGCGCTGGGGCGTGGTATTCCCTACACGGAGGTATTTTTCCTGGCAGTGGCGCTGGCGGTGTCGGCCATTCCTGAGGGATTACCGGTTGCCCTGACGGTGGCTCTCGCGATTGGGACCAGCCGCATGGCGCAGCGTAATGCTATTGTGCGTAAGCTGACGGCGGTTGAAGGATTGGGCAGTTGTACCTATATCGCCAGCGATAAAACCGGTACGCTCACGGTGAATAAACAGACGGTTAGACAGTTGATGCTGCCCTCAGGTGAACAGGTTTCGGTATCGGGTGAAGGTTACAGCGGCGATGGAGCAATTCTGGACGCGGCGGATAATCCCATCGTTGCCGAGGAGCATATGCACCTGGAACGGCTGGCGCTGGTGGCGATCCGCTGCAATGAAGCCGGGTTAACGCACGAGCAAGAGGAATGGCACTATCATGGTGATGCGGTGGATGTGGCGCTGCTGGCGTTTGCCTACAAACTGGGGCTGGACCCGCGCTGGATTCGCCGTGATACCATTGTCGTGGGCGAGATACCGTTTGAGTCGGAACGGCGCTACGCGGCCCGGCTGCATCGCGATCATGAAGATGCAGAGCGGGTGCAGATTGCCGTGAAGGGCGCGGTGGAAACGGTGCTGCCCTTCTGTACGACCATGCTGGTTGATCAGCAGCCGGTTGCCCTGGATGGGGCGCGCATTGAGCAGCAAGCGCTGGCATTATCCCAGCAGGGGTACCGCGTGATTGCGGTTGCCCATGGCGAAGTCGCTCTATCCAACAACTATGATGGGTTTGCCGAAGCTGATATGCCCCCGCTGACGCTGCTGGGCCTGGTTGGGCTGATTGATCCGCTACGCCCGGAGGTCAAACTTGCGGTAGACCAGTGCCGCCGGGCCGGGATTGAAGTTGCCATGATTACCGGCGATCACCCGGCTACTGCCCTGGCAATTGCGCGCGAACTGGGCATCGCCACCGACTGGGACGATATTCTTACCGGACGCCAACTGGAGGAACTGGGAGAGGTTGTCACCCCGGAGTTGTTAGAGACCATCAAATCCGTTCGGGTGTTTGCGCGGGTCACACCGTTGCAGAAGTTGCAGATTGTGGAGGCCTTGATCAAACAGGGCCATTTTGTGGCGGTTACGGGTGATGGGGTGAATGATGCACCGGCCCTGCGCGCGGCCAATATTGGCGTGGCGATGGGTTCCGGTACCGATGTGGCGAAGGATACGGCCGCAATCATTGTCACCGACGACAATTTTGCCTCGATTGAGGCGGGAGTGGAAGAAGGGCGGTTTGCCTATGACAATATTCGCAAGGTGACATACCTGCTGATTTCGACCGGCGCGGCTGAGGTGATTTTATTTACGCTGGCAACGCTGATGGGCCTACCGTTACCGCTCTTTGCGGTGCAACTGCTCTGGCTGAATCTGGTGACAAATGGTATCCAGGATGTTGCTCTGGCCTTTGAGGGCGGCGAACCGGGGGCCATGCAGCGACCGCCACGCAGTCCGGCAGAGGGCATCTTTAACCCGCTGATGATCCGGCAAACGCTGGTCTCAGGTGCCACCATTGGCGGGCTGGCGTTTGGCGTCTGGGTCTGGCTGCTCAACGCAGGGTATACCGAGGATACGGCGCGCAACCTGCTCCTCCTGCTTATGGTGCTGTTTGAGAATTTCCACGTTTTTAACTGCCGTTCGGAGTATATTTCCGCGCTACGTATTCCGTTGCGCCGGAATCCATTCCTGATCGCGGGCGTTACCGTGGCGCTGGGACTGCATCTGCTGGCAATGCATGTGCCGTTTATGCAGGCGATCCTGAGTGTTGCGCCGGTAGCCTGGAGTGAAGCAGGGGCGTTACTGCTGGTAGCAGCAATAGTATTGGTGGTCATGGAAATCTTCAAGCTAGTACGCAGCAGTGTGGTAGCCCATGTGCGGCAAGATACGGCCGCGCGCCGGGCAGTACATTTGAGCTTTGAGCGCCTGTTCAGCGCCTTCCTGCTGAGTGTGGGCCTGGGGCTCTTTGTCCTCTGGGCGGTCTATCTGGAGCGCGGCACGTTCCCCGGCGGACTGTCAGGATATCCCCAACCCGACGCACCGATCATTTATCTCGTTGCCGGGTTCTTGATGAGCATTGTGGCGCTGGCCGCCGGGGTGGGCGTCTGGCTGCGTACGCACTGGGGACACGGGATGGCACTGTTTGCCACCGGGTTGCTCACCTACGCTGCGCTCAACTTCAGCGGCTGGGCATTGCACAATAATCCGCTGTTGCTCATTCCGGTGGTCATGATGCTGATCGTAACCGGTCTGGGCGTGCCCTACCTGCTGCATCGTATCGGGAAGGGCACTCACAGATAGATTGGTTGCGGTAGGGACGCGCTTCTGCGCGTCCGCGCTCCCTGGGCAGGTAGCAGTGGAGCAGACCGCATACCCCCCATTCTCAGGTGTAGGCTTTTTGTGTAGGGACGCGCTTCTGCGCGTCCGCGGCCCGTCCTGGTGCGGGAAATGGTTGCTGGAGTGGCGGTTGATGCCGGTCCCGCCAACCGCATTCCAATGCGCTCTGGCGAATAGTCTACACTTGAGAGCCGTATACTCCTCGTCTGATTATAATAGCCCTGCAGAGATGTCGTATGCCACGAGCGAGGACGAACCTGATGGTAAACGGATCTCTGTTCTGAGTTCGGTACGCCGGCAGTGATGTATGGTGAATTTGTGACGCACCTCATCGACCACTTCAAGCAGGTGAATGACCACATGGCAGAGCGCCTGCGTTAGCGCCTGGCCCACCTCCCGATTCTGACCGATCGGGGGATTGTCACGCTCACCGTTAGCCTGGGTGTGGCACATGCTGCACATATCAGTATACTGTCTCTGCAACAACTCATTGATCGGGCCGACCGGGCGCTCTATGCGGCGAAGCAGGCCGGGCGCAATCGGGTCATGGTCTGGGAGCATGATCTGGTGCAGGAACCCATAAAGCTAGCGCTGCTGTCAACCACCTGTCACAACAGAAAGAGGAATTGTATGCTAGAGCAGCAAGCCATCATTGAGGCACTCCAGGCTGAAAATGCGCGCTTGCAGCAGCGAGAAGCGCTGTACCATTCCCTGTATGATGCAATGAACGAAGGGGTAGCCCTGCATACGATGATCACCGATGCCGCCGGCACCCCTGTCGACTACTGCATCCTGGAGATCAACCCGGCGTTTACCATCATCACCGGGCTACCGCGTTCGGCAACCATCGGACGGCCGGCATCGGAAGTGTACGGCACCGGCGTGCCCCCCCATCTGGAACAGTATACGCGCGTGGTTGCCACCGGCGAGCCGGCGACCTTCCAGACTACCTTTGCCCCGCTGCAGAAGACCTTCCAGATTACTGCTATTGCCACCGCTCCCGATCAGTTTACTACCATCCTGACCGATATTACCATACGTGAACGTACCGAAACAGCCCTGCGCGCGAGCGAAGCGCGCTATCGGGCCGTGTCGGAGTTGACATCCGATTTTGCCTTTGCGCTCACGGTGAACCCGGACGGTTCCCCGGAGGCCGAGTGGATCACGGATGCCTTCACCCGCATTACTGGACTGACGCGGGCGGATGCCGACGATCCTGAGACGATGAGCAAGATCGTGCATCCTGATGATATTCCACGCCTGGAGCAGCATCAGCTTCAGGTACTGGCCGGACATGATCTCGGTATCGTCGAGTTTCGCATTCTGCGCCAGGGCGAAGTACGCTGGCTGCGCCACTACTTCAAGCCCGTGTGGGATAACGTGCAGGAGCGGGTTGTACGCATCTATGGTGCAGCGCAGGATATCACAGAGCAGAAGCACACAGAAACCGCTCTGCATCGCCGGGACCGTATCCTGGAAGCGATAAGCGCAGTTGCGGCCTCCTTCCTGGATACAAGAAGGTTTCTGCAGAATATGCAGTTGCTGCTCGAACGGTTGGGCATGGCTGCCGAGGTGAGTCGCGTCTATGTGTTTGAAAACATCGGCACATTGTCCGAGTCCCTCGCTATGCAGCAGCGCTATGAATGGGTGGCTCCTGCGATAAGTTCACAGATCGATAATCCGGTCCTCCAGGATTTGCCCTACCAGGCGAGCGGATTTGCGCGTTGGGAAGCTCTACTGCGTCAGGGAGATGCGATCTATGGAGAGGTGGACAACTTTCCACCTGAGGAGCGTGTGATACTGCACGCGCAAAACATCCAGTCTATCGCAATTGTACCGATTTTTGTCAATTATCACTGGTGGGGGTTCATTGGCTTCGATGAGTGTGCCCAGGAGCGTACCTGGTCAATGTCTGAACTGGATACCCTGCGGACGGCGGCGGGTGTGGTGGGTGGGGCTATTCAACGTCGGCAGATTGCGCTGGCGCTGCAGGCCGGCGAAGAGAAGTATCGCACCCTCTTTGACCGGGTGCCGGTCGCGCTCTGTCGTTCCACACCTGACGGTCGGTTTCTGGATGTGAACCAGGCGATGGTGCAACTGCTTGGCTATCCCACCCGGGAAGCGTTGCTGGCTGTACCTTCATCGGACCTGTATGTTGACCCGGCGGAGCGCCGGCACTGGCAAGCCTGTATCGCACAGGGTGAGCATGTGCATAATTACGAGATACGGTTTTATCGCCGGGATGGAACGGTTATCTGGATCAATAGTCATATTCATGCGGTACGCGATGATACCGGGCGTGTGATTGCCTATGAAGCAAGCCTGGAGGATATCACCGATCGCAAAGCCTATCAACAGCAGATCGAACAGTTAGCCTTCACTGATCCGCTCACCGGCCTGGCTAACCGGCGTCACCTCTACGAAGCCGGGGCCGCAGCGCTGCTGGTCGATCCGGAGCGTACCGCGCTGCTCTATCTCGATCTGGATCGCTTCAAGGCCTTCAATGATACACTGGGCCACGATGCCGGTGACGATTTACTGGTGCAGGTCACCCGTCGCTTGCAGGCGGGTGTTGATCAGGTCGGACTGCTGGCCCGCATCGGTGGAGATGAATTCGCTGTGCTGCTCACAGATGTTGATCGGGAAGCAGCGGTAGCTCTGGCTGAAGCGCTCCTCGAACAGTTGCGCCACCCATTTGACCTGCCCGACCTGCGGGTGTATCTCAATGGAAGCATCGGAATCGCACTCGGTACCAGCGGCCTGCCAGGCTTTAGTATGCTCCTGACGCGGGCCGATATCGCAATGTACCGCGCCAAACGTACGCGGACAGGAGTGCAGGTGCATGATCCGGTGAATGGCGGGCTCTCACCTGAGCAGATGCACATCGAAGCCGAGTTTCGTCAGGCGCTTACAGCCGGCCGCCTGATGCTCTACTACCAGCCTATCCTCAATATGGAAACTCAGGAGCTTTTCGGTGTGGAAGCGTTGGTGCGCTGGCCGCATCCGACCTATGGTCTGCTCACGCCGGGACGCTTTCTGCCGTTAGCCGAAGAGATCGGGCTTCTAGGTGTTCTGGACACCTGGGTGTTGCAGGCAGCGCTGACCCAGGCCGCTAAGTGGCAGGCCGTTGGGGTTGCGCGTACCGTAACGGTCAACCTGAGTGCGCCATCGTTCCGGCGGATCGATCTGGTTGAGCATGTAGCCGTTCTCTTGAACACAACCGGAGTTGCCGCCGAGCGTCTCGTAATCGAGCTGACGGAACAGATCGCGCTGCATGATCTCTCTCTGACCTATCAGGTGCTGACAGAGTTGCGGGCGTTAGGTGTGCGGGTGGCCCTGGATGATTTTGGAACCGGGTATGCGTCACTCACCCACCTGCGGAAGTTGCCGATTGACATCCTCAAAGTTGAACGGGGATTTACGGCAGGTATTGGACATAACCAGAAGGATGAGGCGGTGCTGCGCGCGGTGCTGGCACTCGGTGAGGGATTGAATATGATTGTCATTACTGAAGGGGTTGAGCATGAAGCGCAGCGGGCCTGGTTGCATGCTGCAGGAGGCCGGCATATTCAGGGTTACTTGATCGGACGGCCGGCACCAGCCGATGAACTTGATAGACCGTATTCGGCAGCATATTCTGCGTGACACGATCGCACACTGTCCGAACTGGCCCCGGTTTGCCAGAATCGTGTCCCTGGGGTACGCTGTAGATGATATACGCACACGGTTGCCCTGTTCGGAGGGGAATACAGCGGTACTATGCAGAGGGTCATCAACCGCGTGGAGGCATGCTCAACCAGAATTGCGTGAACAATCTGCCATGCCGGTGCGGGCGAAGACCATAGAAGGAGGGCAACAATGTCAATTCACCTAACACCGCGCCTCTGGCTGGCACTCTTCGCGCTGGCGCTGGCGGTCTATGCGGCGGTGCCACTGCTGCCGCTGGTAAGTAGTCTGGGGTTACTGTTGTTTCTGACCGCTCTGTTGACTCTGTTGATTAACCCGCTGGCTGCGCGGCTGGAACGGCGGGGCATTCATCGGCAGATCACCGCAGTGGGAGTATTGATGATTATCGGGTTAGTGCTGGGATTTCTGGTACTCCAGATAATGCCGCTCCTGGTGCGTAGTTTTAGCGCCCTGGCGCAGTTGATCACCCAGAGCGCTCCAGAGTTGCGGGCCGAGTTATCCCAGTTGACGGGGGTCGAGGCGCTGGGTACCGCTGATGCCTCCGTAATCCGGAATGTCACCGATATTCTCCAGCAGACCTCCGGCGTTATTGGTACGCTGGCCGGGAAGCTTGGCAACCTCTTTTTTACCCTCTTTGTGATGGTTGTACTGGTCATAACGCTAGTCAGTAAGCCGCAGGTTAGCCGGAAACTGATGCAGTTTTTTGTGCCGCAGCGCTATCATGCGCGGGTCACGGAACTTACGCTGCGCGTGAGCGAAGGTCTTGCGCGCTGGTTTGTGGCTCAGGTCAGCATCAGTCTCTACTACATCATTGCCTATGGTCTGGTCAATACCTGGCTGGGTGTACCCTACGCCCTGCCAATTGCTATTCTCAGTGGCCTGCTGGAGTTTATCCCCTATCTGGGTGGCATTGTCGGGTTGGCCCTATCGGTTCTGGCGGCTGCTACCGTTAGCCCCGCGACGGTGATGTGGGTGATCATTACCAACACCTTGATTGGCACCGGATGCGTCTACTTTGTGTCACCGTTTATGTATGCGCGGGCGATTAACATCCCGGTTGCGGCTGTTCTGCTGGGGCTGTTTATCGGTCTGCAAGTCGGGGGCTTTTTTGCGGCCCTCTTAACTATTCCGGTGGTAACGATTGTGCTGATTCTGGTGCGCGAACTCCGGCCACCGTTTGCGCCACCGGAGAAGACGCCGGTTGCCAGGCCAACCCCGGCGGTTATGCCGCAATCAACCGAGGATGATCCGGTCAAAAGCTGAGGGGTGAGCAGTACCTGCGTAGCAGGTGTGTTGCTATAGTTCAGGGTGGATAAATGTACGTGTTTGGCGGAAATAAACGATGATTACCCGGTCAAAGCTGCTGCATATTGTGCAGGAAACTATCATTGAGTTCAGGAATGATGATGGTCGATTGCTCGGCGCGGCGATGGTTTACTATGTTCTGCTGTCGTTCGTGCCGATACTGCTCCTGCTTATCGCCATATCCGGACTCTTCCTGCGCTTTTCGGACACGGCCAATGTGCTGAAACAGCAGATCTTAGGGACGGTGACGCTGCTGGCCGGATCGGAGCTCCGTCTCATGCTGGAGCAGGCTCTGGATGATCTGCAGCAGAACTCGCTGATTGCCACCGCCATTAGCCTGTTGATCCTGCTCTACGGCGCATCAATTGTCTTCCGGCATCTAAACTTTAGTTTCCGCAAGATCTGGAAGCCAACCGCCGAGATGACCTCGCTCAACCAGACGGTCCGGCAGACGGTTATCGAAACCGTGCTGGATCGGGTCACGGCCTTTGTGATGGTGATCCTGATGAGTCTCTTGCTGATGAGCACATTTGTTATCACGGCAGTGCTCCAGGGGATTAAACTGGTGTTGGGGTATATTCCTCTCTTTGGCAATATTGCCACCTGGCTGCTCGATCCGCTGGTGACGCTGGCGCTGGCAACCCTTACCTTTGCGCTGCTGTTCAAATATCTGCCGCCGGTTACTATGCACTGGCGGGATGTCTGGTTTGGCGCGCTCCTCTGTGCGGTGGGGTTTAGTGTCGCCGGCCTGCTGCTAACACTTTACATCGCTTTCATTGGTGTGCGCAGTGCCTATGGGGCGCTGGGTACGCTCCTGATCCTGATGCTCTGGGTGTATGTTTGCAGTATGATCCTGTTTTTCTGTGCGGAGTTTTGTAAAGTGTTTGCGCGGCATTAATGTGCGTCGGTTTTGATTTACATGCGCCCCGTGATTGCTCCTTTGAAGAATGCGGTGTTATTGACATAACGTACGCGGTCGGTTCCAAACCAGGTGTTCACCTGAATGAATGGCAGACTCGCCTGCGGCAGCATGGTACTCTTTTTTGTTTTTCCTAAAAAATTTGCACTTTGTGCAAATTTTTTAGGAAAAAGAATGGAATCTTCTACCCTGCCGGTGGCGATATTTCCCGCCAAACGCGGGATCGCCTGATCCATGGCAGCATTGACCGTTTCGCGTTTTTC
>DAOTUI010000164.1:0-8409 GCA_034437035.1 Chloroflexaceae bacterium | reverse complement strand
GGCGTCTGCCGGGACAACTGGCCCGATTCGCCTCCGGCAGGGTGGAATGGAACATTCTTATTCCGGAAAATTCGGCTCTCCGAGCCGAATTTTCCGGAATAAGACAAAAAAGTACCATGCTGCCGCAGGCGAAATACGCCGTTATCGAGAGCAAACGGTCCGTTTGAATGCGCACCGCGTAACGCGTGTCATATGACACGCGTTACGCGCTGGAGGATCAAACCAGGCGTTTAACCAGATGAGACGCAGATATCATCTGCGGCAGCATGGTACGCTTTTTGTCTTTTTTACAAAAAATCTGCACATTGTGTAAATTTTTTGTGAAAAAGATCTGGTTTCTTCCATCCTGCCGGAGGCACTATTCACTGTCAAACGCAGTATTGCGTGATGCATACCGGCACTGGTCGTTTCGCGTTTTTTGCTCATTTCGCGTTGTTCGTGGTCCAAATCCCGACCGCGTAACGTGTGTCACATTAGGGTAATAGCAGTTCTGGTTGCAGCATGCCCACTGGCCCGATCGCCGCTGCTTGCAATCGAGCCAGTGCTGTCGGGTGGGCCAGTGGATAGGGCGCGGGAAGTTGTCGTGTATAGTGTAGAACGGTTGTGGCGCAGGCCCCTGTGCTGGAGGCGCGCCTCAGTGTGACATCAGCGTCCGGGTGAGATGCCGCGTCCGGGTGAGATGCCGCGTCCGGGTGAAATATCACGTCCTGGTGAGATGTCAAGCTGCACGTTGCGGGCAGGTGTGCCAAACCACATCATGGTAGTCTTCCCTTTCACTTAAACGAGTGCCGTACCTCTCTAAATCTGGGTCCGATGGAACTATATCGATTGCAACTACTATCACATTATTGAATGAATCTTGTATGACAGCCCGCTCCTACTATGTCATATAGTTCTTATATACGGTATTCATCTCCTGGATTGCAATATCTACACCTGGTAGCAGCGTAGGTGCCGTATCTACTTTTGCAATGCCGAAATATCCAAACGAGCCGAATAAATTGCCTGCCGCCCAGGTTGAATCGCTCAGGTCACCCGATGAATTTTTGCTATGATGTACGCGATCAGCCGAAACCAGGGGAAGATGTAGAAAGAACAAATATCAAAGAGCAAAGAACATGCGCGTTCTCCAGTCGGGCTATGCCAGGCGCGCGTTGTTCGGTGGTTCTTTGTTCTTTGTTCTCTCAAAGGAGAACCAGTGCTATGACACGCCGAGTCGCTACCCTGATGACGCTCCTGCTCCTCTTCCTGGGAGCCTGCAGCAGCCCGACCGTACGGCGCCGGCGTGGGCCACGTTTGTGCTTACGCCCGCTCCCATATGGTCGTCCGATGGGCGGCAACTTCTGGTGACGCTGGAATATAATGACGAGCGGCGCGAGGTCTGGCGCTGGCCGCTCGATGGGAGCAACCCGCAGCGCCTGGGTGATGGTACGCTGCCTGGCCTGCGGGAGTGAGCTGTCAGTCGGGGAACATTTTACACTACGAAGCTTACGAAGACCACGAAACATGGGAAGGTGTTACCAGGTGTAGCTTTCGGTAGAGCAAATTCGGCGTAGGGACGCGCAGAAGCGCGTCCGCATGCTTTCAGACGCGCATTGGCTGAGTAGGGACGCGCAGAAGCGCGTCCGCAGCCTATTCGTTGGAGGGTTCTTAGTTCTCAGTTCTCAGTTCTTCTCCCTCCACCACCTCAATACTCCCCAGATCGACCTCGTTGTTGGGCAGCGGTGTGCTATCGACAAAGGCGGCAAAGCGGGTCTGCTCGCCCCCGTCGTAGAGCCCCAGCACCAGTTGATACTTGCCGGGTGGCAGATCCTCCGGCAACTGCAGATCCAGGCTCTCGACCACCAGTGCTCCCGGCGGCCAGGTGGCGGGCGGAAACAGCTTCTGCCAGACCGGCGTGTCGCGCTGGACAATGTTCTGTCCCGCCGCGTTCCGCAGATGCACAAAGGTCATATAGTCGGCCGGGGGCACGGGATAGCCGGCGGTCCAGAAGGCGACGATGCCCAGCGTCTCGCCGGCCGCGATCCGGCGTGTCGGCAGCAGTTCCGGCCCGGTCTCCGGTCTGATCAGATGGCCCACGCGCACATCCCGCAGCCGCAGCGGTCCTAGCATGATATCCGGCAGGGAGGTGGGCAGCGTTTTGGTGGTCAGGCCGGTGGCGATAATGTCGATGCGCGGCCCCCGGTACGCGCTCTGCTCGCCGCCAAAGGTGGCGCTGACCTCTCCCGCCGCCAGGAGCGGCGCATAATCCGGCGTCCAGTGCCAGCGGTGACGTTTGTCCGAGCTTGCCAGCAGCAGCGCGTAGCCCTGCTGCCGGTACCAGTCCAGGGTGTGCAGCGGCAGGTAGTGCGCATAGGCCGACTGCGTAACGCCATTCCAGCGCAGCGGGTGGGACAACTCGCCGGCAACGCGCGCCCCCGGCCACGCGCGGCGAATCCACTCCTGCGCCGCAACCCGGCTGTCCGGCGCGGCAAACGCGGCACTGTGCCGGATGGCCGGCGGCAGCAGCGGCCCGAACAACAGCACCAGTCCGACCGCTGCCGCCGGGTAGACCAGCCGCGCCGGCAGGTAGCGCCGCACCCCCTCCCAGAGCGCCACCGCGCCCACCCCGGCCAGCAAGAGCAGCGCCGGTTGCGCCGGCAGGTAGTTCCGAAAGAAGTGCGTCTCCAGCCGCAGCAGCGTGATCAGCAGCACCAGTGGAAAAGCCGGCAGCACCGCCAGCGTCGCCGGATCACGCCGCGCCAGGGTGCCGATGCCCACCAGCAGCAGCAGGAAGGGCAGTGGACGCAAACCTGTTTCCCAGAGGAACTCGACATAATCCTGTATCGGCCAGAGCCCGGTAATATCGCCATGCTCACCGCCATACGAGCTGATCAGTGTGCGAAAGTCGCGGCTAAAGGCGGCAAAATCCAGCACGATGTAGGGCGAGGTCAGCAGAAACAGCCCAATCGACAGCAGCCCCGCACCGGCCAGTCGGGCAAAGTAGCGCGGCGCGATACCGATATGCCGTCCCTGCGACGTGCGCCACCAGTAGAGCCCGTGCGCCAGCATGACCGGGACGGCGACCAGCGCATTCTGATACTTCGTCCCGGCGGCCAGTCCGACCAGCGCCCCGGCCAGCAGATAGTTCCGCCAGGAGCCGTTGTGCAGCAGTTGCAGCGCGGCCAGCAGTGCCAGGGTGCCGGTCGTGGCAGCAGGAATATCGACCGCGATAAAGTGGGAATGATCAATCGCCCAGGGCGAGAGTGCCAGCAGCGCCGCGCCGATCAGGGCAGCCCGCCGGCCAACGAAGCGCGCGGCCCAGGTTGCCAGCACCACAACCGCCCCGGTACCCAGCGCAGCCGTGAGCAATCGCCCCCAGGTGTAGGCGGCCGGCAACGTGGTGAAGAAGTCGGTCGTCCGGGGCAGATCCAGCGGTGCCGCGTAGAGTCCGGTGATACTGCCCCACCAGAAGTGGACCTGGAACAGCAGCGCCAGCAGATACTTCATCAAGGTCGGGTAGAAAAATGTCCTGGGGCTGAGATCACCCTCGACCATGCGCAGCACCTGGTTGACCACGGCGGGCTCATCCGGGTGATCCACATAGGGCAGCGACCAGTCCGCGCCCCAGGCGCGCAAGAACAGCGCCACCAGGCTGACCAGCAGCGCACCGCCGAGCCAGACCCGGCGCGTAACTATGAAGGTAGGCGTTTGCATTCCGCTCTATTCTTTCTTCCGGCAGTGTTCGTCGGGGATTGTACCATGTCCGGTGCGCTGCATGGTAGCCGCACGCGCTACGCCTGGTCGTGCTATACTGCGCGAGAGTGTACGCAGTTGGCAACCGCATTTACTTTACAGGAGTTACGCGGTGCGCATACAAACGGGCCGTTTAATCCCAGTAAAGACCCAATTCGCCTGCGTAAGCGCGGTGCTTTTTTAGCTTGTTTATTCCGCCCTGCCGGGGGTGAAATTTCCTGCCGGGGAAGGGACTGCGTAACTCCTGTTACTTAACACGGGTTACGCGGTGGGTATCCAAACCAGGTGTTCGCCGGGAAGAACGGCCCGATTCTCCTCCGGCAGGGCGGTATCGGACATCTTTTTGCTAAAAATTTCGCACTCTGTGCAAAATTTTTAGCAAAAAGTTACAAAATGTACTATGCTGCCGCAGGCGAAGCCGGCGTTCGGGTCTGGCACCAGGCCGGAACCGGCCCCACCACGTAAGTCGTGTTATTTAGAATTTGTGTGGTAACCTGTAACTGTTAACTGAAATGTTACACCAGGTTCGCGCACCCACTGGCGTGAGATGGCGTATAATTGTCCACAACCGCACCTGAGCCTGGCATACACCTGTCCGCAGGCAGTGTTTCAACAAAACTATCCCTACCACACGGCCGGGTGCGCGAACCTGATGAGCAGTACACCTATGGACGACGGAGGCACCCGTGATCACTGTTGACCGGGCGCGCCAGTTGCAGCAGGCCGGATTGCGCTGGCAGCCCGCCGAGAATGACTATTTTGCCGTTACCGCAACCGGCATGGAAAATCAGGTCTTTGTCGTCAGCCAGTTTACGGCGCTGGCGCAGACGCTGCGCGGCGAGCCCGCGATTACCTTCCATGGCGTAGTGGAGTGGGCGCTGGACTATGTCCTACTGCGTGATACGGTCTGGCTGCCGAGCGAAACGCAACTGCGCGAGGAGCTGGAGGCGCGGCTGCCGGAGCATGGCGCGGGCCGGTTGCGGCTGGAGCATACGCAGGCCGGCTACTGCTGCTGCCTGGGCCCGCCGGACAACTGCCTGGAGTTTCAGGCCGCCGACGCGGTCGAAGCCTACAGCCAGGCGCTGCTCTACCTGCTGAACCAGGAAGATGCCTGGCCCATGGACCAGCAACCCCTGCCGGATCTACCTGCGCCCGATCCGCCCCCCACGACGCGCCGGCTTATCGAGAGCCTGCTGTTTGTGGCCGGTGAACCGGTGACAATCAGCCAACTGGCGCGGGCCCTGGAGGTTCCGGCAGATGCCATCGAAGTTGCGCTGGCGGAACTACAAGAGGAGTGCCGCAATCGCGGGGTGCGCGTACAGCGCCACGGCGAGACACTGCAACTGGTCACTGCACCGGAGGCGGCCCCGGCAATCGCGCGCTTCCTGGGAGTACAGGCCGGCACGCGCCTCTCCCAAGCCGCCCTGGAGGTGCTGGCAATTATCGCCTACCGCCAACCCCTGACCCGCGCGCAGATCGACTCTGTGCGCGGAGTGGACAGCAGCGGGGTTCTGCGCGTGCTGCAGGCGCGCAACCTGATTACCGATGTCGGGCGGCTGGAGACGGTCGGGCGGCCCATTCTCTACGCCACCACTACCGAGTTCCTGCGCCAGTTCGGATTGACCAGCCTGGAGGGGCTGCCCCCGCTTGAGGTTCCACTGAACATTGAACCGAGCGAACCGACGGAATGAGATCCAGAAAGTATCACCCCGATGCACGCACCTGTAAATAGTACGAACTGGGGCCAACCGCGCCCTCCCCATGTTTTCCACATTCTCCACGAGTTATCCACAATTCCCGGCCGGATCTAAATCAGAACGCCCCGCTGTTGTTTGAAAACTCGAACTGACTGGAATGCCATACGCCACGCGTGAGATTTAGAACAGGCTGATAAGTTATCCACAATGGCGGATGGAGGTTATCTACATTTTCCCCGGCATGTGTGACCGTTGTCGTAACGAAGCACGCTGTATGACACAAGTACACTATAAGGAAAACTGATAGATTTTGTACGTTATGTTGCTTGAAAAGAGAGAGGGGATCGGGTATGATCAGCGCACGGTTTACGACAACTCCTATTTTCCACGGTCGTAGAACACGGGGACTTTTTCCCTTGCTCATAGATGAGCCGGCAGGGCGCGTGCGCGGGATGCGTGCCCTTTGGATTCGTATGGCCACAGAACGGAGGCCCTTGTGAATTTGACCCAGATCTGGCAGGCAGCGCTGGGCACTATGCAGATGCAGACATCGCGCCACGAGTTTGATACCTGGCTGCGCGGGACTGCTCTGCTGTCGCTTGATAGCGGCACGGCGACCATCGGGACGATCTCGCCTTTCCACAAGGAGGGATTGGAGAATCGCTACATGGCCCCGGTGCGGCGCTCGCTCGGCGACGTGGTAGGTTTCCCGGTTCAGGTTCGTGTGGTGATTGCGCCGCAGCAGGTAGCACGCGCGGAACTGCATCTGGCTGCCCATGATCCCGGTCAGGAACAGTGGGAGCCTGCAGCAGAGCCGGTAGGCGCGGTTGCTACGCCGCTTGAGACGGTCGAGGCAGTTGAAGCGGCCCCGGCGGCGCATGCGGCCCCGGGCACCGCCAACGGGCGCAAGGCAACTGCTACCGACCGGGGCATGATCCAGCTTGATCTCTCGAGTGCGATGCGGTCGGGGATGCTCAACTCGCGCTACACCTTTTCCCGCTTTATTGTCGGGTCAAGTAACCGGCTGGCGCATGCGGCCTGCTCGGCTGTAGCGGAGCATCCGGCTCAGGCGTACAACCCGCTGTTTCTCTACGGCGGGGTTGGATTGGGCAAAACCCACCTCCTGCATGCCATCGGCAACTATGTTCTTGACCGTGATCCTGAGATTAATGTATTGTATGTCTCATCGGAAAAGTTTACCAACGATTTGATCAACGCCATCCGCCGGCAGCAGACCGAAGAGTTTCGTATTCGCTATCGCAATATTGATATCCTATTGATCGACGATATTCAGTTTATTGCGGGCAAAGATGCGACCCAGGAAGAATTTTTTCACACCTTTAACACGCTACACTCGGCGGCCAAGCAGATTGTAATCAGCTCAGATCGGCCGCCCAAGGCGATTGTCACCCTGGAAGAGCGCCTGCGCTCCCGCTTTGAGTGGGGCCTGATTGTTGATGTGCAGCCGCCCGACCTGGAGACGCGCACGGCGATCCTGCGGGCCAAGGGCGAGCAGATGAAGACCCGTTTTCCGAGTGGAGTGATTGACTTCCTGGCCCACAAAATCCAGAGTAATATCCGGGAATTGGAGGGCAGTCTGAACCGGGTGGCGGCCTATGCCGAGTTGAACCAGTTGCCGATTACGGTTGATGTGGCAACGGCCGCCCTGGCAGAACTGCTTGACCATACCCGGCGCAAACATATTACGCCGGAGATGATTGTGCAGGCGGTGGGCGAGTTTTACGGCGTGGATGCCCGGGTGCTCCAGGGGCGCGGTCGCAGCCGCAATATCGTGCTGCCGCGCCAGGTGGCGATGTACCTGCTGCGCGAGGAGACCGAGTCCAGCCTGGTGGATATTGGCACGCTCCTGGGTGGGCGCGACCATACCACAATTATGTATGGCTGCGATAAAATCGCCGAAGAGATCAACGCCGACTCGCGCCTGCGCAATGAAGTGCTGGCGATCCGCGAAAAACTCTACGAGCAGGGGAGGTAACGTAGCCCGGCAGGCCCCCCGTCCGCGCCTGACCCGACCCGTTAAATCTTCTCACTGCGCTTTCCGCCCCCACCGCGTGCCCCGTTCGCGCCCGGTGGGGTTTTTATTTGCTGACCACCGCCTGACGGCTGACGGCTCGCAGAAATGCGAGCGGCAAAGCATGGGGCAGAATCCCGGGAGTCGCTCGCAACTCCCCGATTGGGCAGTAGCATGCAGTAAAAGGTGTGTTATAATAGGGGCAGGAGGTCAACCATGCCGGAAAAAATGGCACTCAGATCGAGGCTCTCGCAAAAGGCCGGTTTTACCGCATTCCAATCACCTCCACAACGGCGGACTTTGAAAACCCATGCATCCCCATCGGGGATTGAAACCCGCGACGACATTGAGGAGGTGATGGGATGATAGACTTTGAAAACCCATGCATCCCCATCGGGGATTGAAACCTGGCAAAGCAGGAGGACGCGAATGGCCGCATCCGGGTCTTTGAAAACCCATGCATCCCCATCGGGGATTGAAACTTGCCATCCTGTTTCCTCCTCTGCCCGCAGGCAGTTCGTCTTTGAAAACCCATGCATCCCCATCGGGGATTGAAACCGCCCTGGCAGCGCGGGGGCGCACGGGGCGCGCCGGCTTTGAAAACCCATGCATCCCCATCGGGGATTGAAACTCCGGATTACGCCCTATAAGCCGGTGCCAGACCTCCTTTGAAAACCCATGCATCCCCATCGGGGATTGAAACCCAGTCCATGGGCGTCTTTTGGCCCGACGTGGAGGGTTCCCTTTGAAAACCCATGCATCCCCATCGGGGATTGAAACCATCCCCGTCTCCTTTCCGCCGCCCGACCATCGGGCGGCTTTGAAAACCCATGCATCCCCATCGGGGATTGAAACAGGTCTGGATAGTGCGGATTTGCGCACCCGCCGCCTTTGAAAACCCATGCATCCCCATCGGGGATTGAAACGTAGTATAATCGTTTTATG
>DAOTUI010000163.1:0-6443 GCA_034437035.1 Chloroflexaceae bacterium | reverse complement strand
GTAGGGACGCGCTTCTGCGCGTCCGCAACTCGTCCCGATGCGGGCAGGGCTTTGATCGAGCGGCGGTCTCTGCCACGCGAACCGACCGCATTCCAATGCGATCTGGCGAAAAAGTCTACACTTGAGAGGCGTTCGGGGCCGGCACCAGGCCAGAACAAACTCCACCGCGTAACTCGTGTCAAATTAGACGATTTACGCGGTGAATATTCAATCCAGGCATTTCGCCAGATGCAGTGGAGTCATTGCCTGCGGCAGCATGGTACGTTCTTGTCTTTTTCACGAGAAATTTGCACATTGTGCAAATTTCTCGTGAAACCGGATGGTATCCACTCTGCCGGAGGCGAAGGACACCTTCCTGTGAAGCACCGCATAACGCGTGTCAAATAACAGGAGTTACGCGGTCGGTTCCAAACCCAGGCGTCTGCCTGGACAACCGGCCCGATTCGCCTCCGGCAGGGTGAAATGGGACATTCTTTTTCCGAAACATGTGGCTCGGAGCGCCACATGTTTCGGAAAAAGACAAAAACGTACCATGCTGCCGCAGGCGAAATACGCCGTTATCGCGAGCAAACGGTCCGTTTGCACGCACAGCGTAAGTCCTGTCAAATAACAAAATACGGATGTATGTCAAAAAAATATCGAAGCCCCTGCCCGTAGGCAGAGGCTTTGATAATCTTATCAGGGCATCACCGTGATGATGTCTTAGCGGACCTCACCAACGGTGATGCCCGTACGCTCGCTATTCTTCATGGGCATCACCTCCTTCATGCCTGGTCGGCTTGAGTTAATTTGTGACAGGAACAATATACACTATGCACGACACTCTGTCAAGGTGTCTGCGTTACAGAAATTGTCGGCGTGGTATTTTCCTCCGGCTCCGGCGTATCTGCGTCGTCTGCCGCTTCCCCGGTTGGCGTTGATGCGGTGGTATCTGCCGCTTCCTCCGTTTCTTCAGTTTCTTCCGGTGCGGCGGTGTCTTCGGGTTCCGCGTCTTCGGGTTCCGCGTCTTCGGGTTCCGCGTCCTCCGGTTCCGCGTCCTCCGGTTCGGGTGTTTCGACCTGCGGGGTTGCCAGGAGCGAGGGAATGATCAACTCCTGCCCCTCCTGAATATCATTGGGATCGGTCAGGCCATTGGCAACCAGAATCTCATCGACTGTTGTGCCGAACTCCTCCGCCAGCGTGCCCAGCGTATCCCCTGGCTGCACCACATAGAGCCCGGCCGGGGTTGCGGTGGGCCGCAGTTCACCGGCAAGCACGGTTGCGGTTGCATCGATATCGAGCGTTGGCACGGGGGTGATATCGAGCACGGCGGGGGAGGTGGGCAGGTTGCGCGGTGGCGGTGACGGCGGCACGCAGGCCGTGGCAAGCAGCAGGACAGCCATCAGGAGCCGGCCGCAATGTAGGCGGGGACGGTAAAACCAGGCTCTGCAACGACAGAAACGACCGGTTGGATCTGATACCGGCGATTGCACGGCGCCTCCTCCTCATCTGGATATAGCAGCGCTCGATTGTAGCAGCGCCCTCCGCCGCTGTCAATTGGTTTTGGCCGAAGTCCGAAATCCGTAGTCCGAAATCCGTAGGTCGTATCTCGAAATCTGTAAGACGTAGGCTGTAAGACATTCGTCACTCACAGGAGTTACGCGGTCATTGACCCGGCACCGAATCTCGCCTCCGGCAGGGCGGAAGATTCCATGCTTTTTCCCAAAAATGTTGCACAAAGTGCAACATTTTTGGGAAAAAGATCAAGAAGTACCAGGCTGCCGCAGGCGAAGCCAGCCGTTGTGGAAGTACATCTCTGATTTCTACACCCACCGCGTAACTCGTGTCACTCACTCGATTGGTATCAGTTGCATGCTCATGATAGAATAGCAACCTGCCAGGAACGTACCATGTCGTACCGTATCAGGAGCAGAGAAGGGGCCATGGCTGCACAGACGAACCGCGAAGCGTTCATACCCTATCGTCGCACCGATCTGATCGAACTCTGTATCGACGATGGGCAATTGCCGGGGGAAGATGTTCAGAAGTTCCGCGACTTCTGCGAGATCCTCACGGCCTATTATCATGTCAAATCACAGCGCACCCTCGAGGTGCTGAAGGATAGCTTTGCTCCGTTCAATCCCGATGCTGATACCCGGACACGGCGGGTACCGACGGCCCAGGATCACACCGCGATGGAGCAGCGGTTGGTTCAGGCATTTGAAACCGTCCTGCAGCGGGCGAACTACTCGCCGCTGTCGCCGGAAGATCTTCAGGGGGCCTTTGCCGGGGAGTCGCTGATTCCACTCAAGACGCGGATTGATTTTGATGACTATGCACATATGGTGTTTTACTACCGGGGCGATAATTTCAAAACGGCGCAGGTAAAGCGCTGGTTTCGGCAGCGGGAGGTTGTCGTGGATAACTTTGAACGGGTGGCGTTGCTGCTCCGGTTCAAGGAGGCGGACCACTTCGCGGCCAAAAAGCAGAAGGTTGCGGAGTTAAACTTTACGCCGGGAAAGATGTATCTCTACCTCTACAAGAATGTGCCACGCTACGACCTCGAACTGCTCTTCCCGAATGTCCAGGTGAGTATGAACTGGCTTGACCGGTTGCTGGTGCTGGGTCCGGCGATTGGTGCCGCCGTGCCGCTACTGCTGCGGGTGCTACCCAGTCTGCTGCTGATCATTGGTGTGATTCTGCTGGTGATCTTCGGGGCCGAGTTTCCCAGTCGCCTGGGGTTGCAGATCGATGATGCCGCCGCGCAGAATATCTTCCCGGTGCTGATCGCCACCATGTCCATCGGGATGGCGCTGGGTGGGTTTGCCGCGAAGCAGTATTCGACCTACAAAAATAAGCGACTCAAGTTTCTCAAGCGCGTCACCGATACGCTCTTCTTCAAGAACCTGGTGACCAATCAGGGCGTGTTGTACACGCTGGTCGATGCCGCCGAGGAAGAGGAGTGTAAAGAGATTATCCTGGTTTACTACCATCTGCTGGTTGCCGGGCAACCCCTGACGCGTGACCAATTGGATCGACGAATTGAGCAGTGGATGGAGCAGACCTGGGATACCCGAATTGACTTTGATATCGATAAGACGCTTGCCAATCTTATAGCGCTGCGGGTATCCGCAGCCGGGGCAGAAGACGTGGCTGCACTGGTGCAGGTCGATGCGGCAGGAGCATATCAGGCGCGGCCTCTGGATGAGGCCCGGGCGGTCATCGATTATGTGTGGGATAACATTTTTCAGTATGCCGCAACCGGCGTGGCGGAGTTTGCCCCGGCGTTGATGGAGAGGACGGAAGCCTGAGATGCGTGTTGCACTTGTTCACGACTATCTCAACCAATATGGGGGCGCCGAGCGGGTGCTGGAGGCGCTGCATACCCTCTATCCCGATGCCCCGGTCTATACCTCGATCTTTGACCCGGACGCGATGCCCGCGTTCTACCGGACATGGGATGTACGTACTTCGTTTATGCAGCAGTTGCCCGGCTGGAAAAAGCACTTCCGGCGCTACTTTCTGCTCTACCCCAGCGCGTTTGAGTATTTTGACCTGAGCGCCTATGATCTGATCCTGAGCAGCAGCAGCGCGTATGCCAAGGGCGTGATTCCCCGTCCGGGAGCGGTGCATATCTGCTACTGCCATACGCCGATGCGCTTTGCCTGGCGTACCGGGGATTACGTCGAGCGCGAGGCAATCAGCGGTCCGCAGGCGGCTATCTTGCCCTTCCTACTGACCTATGTTAGACTCTGGGATGTTGTCACCACCGCGCGGGTTGATGCATTTGTGTCGAACTCACACGAGGTAGCGGGTCGAATTGCGCGCTACTATGGGCGGAATGCACTGGTAATCCCGCCGCCGGTGGAGTTGTTCCCGTTCCAGGATCGTCCCGCCGAGGACTTTTACCTGGCGGGTGGGCGGCTTATTCCCTACAAGCGGCTCTGTCTGGCGGTCGAGGCATTTAATGCGCTAGGGCTGCCGCTGAAGATCTTTGGCGATGGCCGTGACCGCAGCAGTCTGCAGGCGATGGCCGGGCCAAATATTGAGTTTGTGGGCCGGGTCAACGAGCAGCAGCGACGCGAGTTGTTTGCGCGCTGCCGGGCCTTTATCTTTCCGGGCATGGAAGATTTTGGCATTACGCCGCTCGAAGCCATGGCTGCCGGCCGGCCGGTGATTGCTTATGCCGGCGGGGGCGCACTCGAAACGGTGATCGAGGGTGTCACCGGGCGCTTCTTTTACCAGCAGAACGCGGCGGCACTGGCGGCGGCGGTTGCCCTCTCGCGCTGTGATAACTATGATGCTTATACGATCCGGCGGCATGCCGAGCGGTTTGGGCAGACGGTCTTTCTGGAGCGGATGCAGGCATATATCGAATCTGTCATCCGTGGAAAAAAGATCGAGGTCAGCAACGGCAAGCTGTTCGCAAACGTCTGAATCAGCAAGTAGAGTTTTGAGTTTTAAGTTCTCAGTTCTCAGTTCTCAGTTTTCGGTTCTTGGTTCTTGGTTCTAAAATTATGCAACTACGATACTATTTTTCCATTTTGCGGCGTTTCTGGATGTTGACGATCCTGCTGCCGCTGATTGTCGGTGCGCTGAGCCTGCTGCTGCTATCGCGACAGCCGGTGCAGTATGGCGCAAGCGCGCGTGTCCTGGTGACACAGACGCCCCGGCAGCAAGATCCGGCGGCAACCGATCTGCCGGATTTTAATCTGCAATACTCCTGGTCAAGCTCTGAATATATTGTGGATGACCTGCCCCAGGTAATCCGCAGCGCGGCATTTGCGCAGGATGTCAGTGCGTGGGCCGATGAGCAGGGCTATGCGATTGCACCGGAGTTAGTCCAGGGGAGCCTGAGCAGCGAGACGCTCCACCGCTCGGTGACATTCTCCGCCGTAACGAGCAATCCCGAAATGGCTGTGGCACTGCTGCGCGGGGTGATCGCGGTTCTCCAGGAAAATGGCATGGAGTATTGGAACCGCACCACACCCGTCGGTAATGGCCTGAGTGTGGCGGTGCTTGATCCGCCGGAGGCGGCGGTGCCGCTCGGCAGCAACCGCGATATTATCATTGATGTGGCGCTGCGGATGGTGTTGGCGCTGGCTGCCGGCGTCGGTGTGGCCCTGCTGCTGCACTATCTGGATGATACGCTACGGGATGCCAATCAGGTTGAGGATCAGATGGGGCTCCCGGTAGTCGGGATGATCCCCCGGGAGTAGGGCGCGTCCCTACCGCAGAAAACGATAAAGAGGGAACAGGAATGCAACTGCAAGATTATATCGCCGTCCTGACCAAGCGCTGGTGGGTGATTGTGCTGACAGTCTTTGCGGCGACGGTGGCCGCATATGGCGTGAGCAAGCTGCAGCCGCAGATCTACCGCGCGCAGACGGTCTACCTGGCGATTGCAAATCGGCCCGACAATGGGCTGAATATTGTGCTGCGCAATACGATGAACAGCTACCGCGAACTGGTGCTCCAGCCCGATGCGCTGAGCCAGATCAGCCGGCAACTGCAACTGGATGTGAGCGGCGAGCGGTTGATGCAGGATGTCTTTGTGCAGCCGCGCCCCGATGACCAGAAGATCGTGATCGAGGTCGATCATGCCTTTCAGCCGCAGGCGATGACCATTGCCGGGGCGGTGGGTCAGCGACTGGAGGAAGAGGTCAACCGGATTAACGCAGGTCTGGAGGGCACTGACCGGATCAATGTCACGCAGATCCAGAGCCCGCGCATTATCAGTGTCAGCCCAAATACGCGCATCAATGTGCTGGCCGGGGCGATCCTGGGGTTGGTGGTCGGCGTGCTGCTGGCTTTTGTGCTGGAATTTCTGGACGATACGCTCAAGACGAGCGCCGATGTTGAACGTTTTGTGGGTGTCACGACCCTGGGGAGTATTCCAACTGTAGAACAGTGATCGGTAGCGTACAAACCGTCCTACACCTACGGGATACGGACGCGCAGAAGCGCGTCCCTACCGGCAAATTCACCCGTGAGCGCTACGGGATACGGATTATAGACTACGGACTACGGGATACAAACTACGGACTACTGAAATCGAGGTCGATTCGTGTCAAACAATGGCACTCAATCTATATCAACATTGATCGCCCTGCGCGATCCCCGCTCGCCGGCAGCCGAAGCCTACCGGACGTTGCGGACCAATATTCAGTTCTCCAGCCTGGATAAGCCGTTGCATACGTTGCTCTTTACCAGTACCGGCCCGGACGAGGGCAAGAGTACCACGCTGGCAAACCTGGCCGTCACGATGGCTCAGGCCGAGCAGCGCGTCATCCTGGTTGACTGCGATTTGCGCCGTCCTACGCTGCATACGCTCTTTGGCCTGTCGAATGAGACCGGGTTGACCAGCGCCATCCTGCAGCCGGATGCGGCAGCGCTGCCGCTTCAGGAGACGAGTGTGGCGGGGCTGCGGCTCCTGCCCAGCGGCCCACTGCCGCCGCGTCCCG
>DAOTUI010000162.1:0-40392 GCA_034437035.1 Chloroflexaceae bacterium | reverse complement strand
ATAGCACTACCCCTTGATACCAACGCGCCTACCGTAGCCGTTCCACATTAGATAAGTATTAGCATCTGGATAGAAAAGCGTTAATACAACCCGTGCCGGCACGACACACTATTCTGAACCATCCGGCTGCTGCTGTCAATTGCCTTCCGAACGTTCTTTGTTCTTTGTTTATCCGTTCTTTCTATAGCATAAATGTTTTCCATGGTACAATCATAGTAACCGAGGCGAGCGGGCATAACCGCGATTCCGCAGAGCAGGAAGAGGTGACACATGCCATCGACCACACAACCAGTTGAGCCGGTCAATCGGACGGTGAATGATCAGCCCTGGCCGGAGATTGAACTCCCACCCACCCAGGACGAACTGCCCTATGACGATGGAGACAAGATGGAATCACCATGGCATGCCGACAATGCAACGCTGATTAAGGCCAGTTATATCGCATTCCGGGGCGGCTATCTCACCGACTTTTATGTTGGTGCGAATATGTTTGTCTACTTCAGCATGCAGCAGGCACGCAACCAGGACTACCGCGGGCCGGATGTCTTCATTGTCAAGAATGTAGACGGCAAACGGGAACGGTTCTCCTGGGTGGTCTGGGATGAGAATGGACGCTACCCGGATGTGATTTTTGAACTGCTCTCACCCAGCACGCAGCAGATCGATCTTGAGGACAAGAAACAGCTCTATGCAACAACCTTCCGCACCGGCGAGTACTTCTGCATTGCGCCACAGGTGGAACGGCTCATCGGCTGGCGGTTTGAGCGGCGAACCTACGTTCCCATTGAGCCGGATACACGCGGCCGGCTCTGGAGTGAGGAACTGGGGCTCTGGTTGGGGCCGTGGCGGGGGACATTTATGGGACGGGAAGATACCTGGCTACGCTTCTACCATCGCGATGGCTCCCTGGTGCTGCTCGCCGATGAAGCTGAGCGCCGGCGGGCCGAGAATGAACAGCAACGCGCCGAAGCCGAGCGCCGGCGGGCCGATGATCTGGCAGCCCGCGTGGCGGAGATGGAAGCGGAACTCAAGCGCTTGCGGGGTGAGGAGACGTAAACAGAGTAGCTTG
This sequence comes from Chloroflexaceae bacterium, assembly GCA_034437035.1. Classification (GTDB taxonomy): domain Bacteria; phylum Chloroflexota; class Chloroflexia; order Chloroflexales; family Chloroflexaceae; genus CAKZQX01. The sequence continues at coordinate 39,323 of DAOTUI010000162.1, read as the reverse complement.
CAAATGCACGCGCGCAAAGCCGCCAGGGTCGCAGAGAATTGTATATCTTTTGCATCTTTGCGTCTTTGCGCGCGTGTGTAAAGAGAACAAACGTAGAAAAACGGACAACTTCAGTGGCTGATAACGCCGGATTCGGACACGCTCTGTTCTCTGTTCCTTTGTTCTCAGTTCTTTCTATAAGGTATTGCGCCTAAATCACAATCTCAATATTCCGTCCAAAGGCTTTCTCAAACAGGCGTGTGCGGCGGTTCGCATCCCACATCTCAACCGTTGCATCGCCAACCGCCCGCACATGCACCCGGACGCCGTCCTCGCCCACTTCGACCTGCAGGCTCTGCACAACCTGGCTCTTGCTGCGCTCCAGATATTCTGAAATACGCAGTAGCGCGCTCAGGCGCGATAGGCGTTCTTCGTCATCGTCCGCCAGGATCATGCGATACTCGTTCACATCAACCGAACCCTTGCGGTGGTAGCGGGTCAGCAGCGCCAGCAAGACAACTTCGCGGTGGGTAAAGCCTTGCAACGCCGAGTTGAAGATCAGGTAAGCCGAGTGCTTATGGTGATCATAATAGCCGACCTCAACGCCGATGTCGTGGAGGAGGGCCGCATAGGAGAGCAGTTCCCGCTCCCAGCGACCATAGCCATGCAGCGGTTCGAGTTGATCAAACAAGGACAGGCTAAGTTCGCGCACCTTGGCCGCGTGGATCGCCTCATAGTTGTGGACTTTGGCGAGGTTCTGGATACTGAACCCGCGTTTATCATCGAAGAGTTGCACCTGCTGGCCCTGCAGAAAGTAGTCGTAAAAGAGCCCTTCGCGCAACCCCTGCCCACTCACCAGCAACTCCTCAAAGCCACCCTGCTGCATCAGTTGGAACAGTATCACCGCCCCTGCTACGATCACATCGGCGCGGTCCCGGCTAAGTCCCGGGATAGCCTCACGGTCCTTGAGGCTGCTGCGCCGCAGCATCTCCACGATCTCCTCGAGCGCCTGGCGTTTGAGCACATAACCATGCAGCCGGTCAAGTGGATATTTCCGACGCTTCTGATCCATCCGCGCCAGGTTACGCACCGTTCCCCCCAACCCCACCATGGTCGGGCCCGTCTCCGACTTGAGCCAGTCGAGTTCCTTAAAGGCTGTAACCGCGCCCTCTTCCAGTGCGCGAAACTCCTTTTTGCTGATCGGGTCCGACTTGATATGGCGTTCCGTAAAGCGCACGACTCCTACCTGCTGCGAAAACGTGGTACTGAAGGCACGCCCGCGCACGGCTGTTACCTCGGTGCTACCGCCGCCAATGTCAACGACGATGCCATCGGTGAACGGGAGTGAGTTGACGGCTCCCAGGTAGCCGTAGTAGGCTTCCTCTTCACCGCTCAACACGCGCAGATCCAGATCACTCTCCTGCCGCAGCATCAACAAGAACTCTTCACGATTCGCCGCCTCACGGAGCGCGCTGGTAGCCACAGGAACAATCTGTTGCACCTGCGCTGACTGACAGAAGGTGGAAAACATTTTGAGCGACTCAACTGCCCGCCGCATTGGGCCGGGCTTGAGCATGCGATCATCGCCCACCCCCTCCGCCAGGCGTACGGTCTCCTTAACTTCGTCAACGAGCCGAAAACAGAGATGTGGTCTGTAAGCCATCAAGATCAGGCGGGTTGTGTTTGATCCCAGATCAATAACACCAATGCGCTCTTCCATTGTTTGTTGCCTCATTACCGTTGTGAAAATTTATCTCGCCGCTGTGACCGTCTATTGCAAAAGGTGTGCCGTCCCTGGTATCATGGAGGAATGCAACCAGAGATTTATGTTCATTGCCGCGCCGACTATGCCTATCCCGGCCGGCCGCTGCATTTTACCTGGGAAGCTCGCACCTACACTGTTGAGCAACTCCTGTCTACCTGGCGCGAACCGGATGTCTATGGCTTTCAGGTCGCTGCGGAGGAACAGATCTTTGATCTGGCCTACCTGCCGCATACCGACCAGTGGGTGTTGCGACGCGTGCAGCGGCGTGCCGGGTAATGGCATTCCCGGCAGTTCGACGATCACGTACACGCGTTACGCGGTCACTGACCCGAATGCGTATTTCGCCTCCGGCAGGGCGGAAGATTTCATTCTTTTCCACAAAAATCTTTGCACAACGTGCAAAATTTTTGTGGAAAAGAATGAAAAAGTATCATGCTGCCGCAGGCGGTTTGTGTTTCATCTGGTGAAACGCTCGGTTTGATCGTTCACCGCGTAACTCCCGTCACTCAACGTACATTACCAGATCACTCCGCATAGACTAACGCAGGATCTCAGCTAAATGGGCTACGACCGTTTCCAGATCGGCATAATCGATCACCAGCGGTGGCAACAGTCGCAAGACGTTCGGGCCGGCCGGCAGCGCCAGCACGCCGCGCTCCAGCAGGGCGCTGAGATAGGGCTGGACTCGCTGCTTCAGTTCCAGGCCCACGAGCAACCCCTGCCCGCGTACCTCGCGCACCTGGGGCGATGCCAGGGCGTGCAGGCGCTCCTGCAGCCATGCGCCCTTCTCCGCCGCCTGCCCCGGCAGATCTTCGTCCTGCATCACCCGCAGCGCCGCATGTGCCGCCGCACAGAGCAGCGGATTGCCGCCAAAGGTGGTGCCATGCGCGCCGCCGGGCAGCGTGCCATGTCGCTCGTGCAGAATAACTGCGCCCATCGGCAGGCCCCCCGCCATACTCTTGGCAAGCGCCAACATGTCAGGCGTCACGCCGCTATGTTCAACGGCAAAGAGCTTCCCGGTGCGCCCGAAGCCGGTCTGCACCTCATCAAGCAGCAGCAGCGCACCCTGCTCATCACAGATGCGGCGCGCACCTTCCAGGTAGCCCGCGTCGGCGGGACGCACCCCGCCCTCGCCCTGCACCGGTTCCAGCAAGACGGCTGCCGTCTGCGCGTTGACGGCTTCCGCCAGCGCCGCCAGGTTGTTGTAGGGCACATGCGCAAACTCGGGCACCAGGGGCATAAACGGTTTCCGATATTTGGCATCCCAGGTGGCACTCAGCGCGCCGAATGTGCGCCCGTGGAAGCCACGCATCGTCGCCACAATCTGCGGGCGTCCGGTCAACAGGCGCGCAAACTTGAGACTCGCCTCAATCGCCTCCGCACCGCTGTTGCAGAGGAAGATGCGCGCGGGAAAGGGCAGTGCCGCCGCCAGCGCCTCCAGGTAGGCCGCCCGTTGATCATTGTGAAAGATCTCCGGGCAACTGATCAGCCGGGCCGCCTGATCCTGCACGGCGGCGATCAGCGCAGGATGGCTGTGGCCCAGGTTGGCCGCGCCCTGCCCGCCTACGCAGTCGATAAACATCCGCCCCTCGGCATCCCACAGGCGCGCGCCGCGGCCCTGCACAATCGTAACCGGGCGCTTGGGATAGAGGCCCACCTCATAGCGCTGCTCAATAGAGATAAGTTCGGTATTTTGCATCATGCCTGTAGCAACCACTGCCGACGCTGCCGCACACGTCAGACCGACGCTGCAACACGGGCAGCCAGGTTGAGAATGAAACGGCTCCAGGAAAAACAATCAGTATGATCATTATAGCACGGGGGGAAACAAACCCGACGGGCGAGCATGCCTGCCCGCCCGTTGCACATGGGGGAATGAGGGATGTCTACCATACGCCCACTCGCAACATGTGGTACGTCTGGTGCGTAGTAGATCATGCCACACACGAATGAATGCTATATGAGTCCGGTATGAGGACCAGATGAGAGATACCGTACCATGACATCTGTTACGACAATTCTACAGGGACGCTACGAACTTCAGCAGTTGTTGGGGCAGGGCGGGTTTGGGGCCGTCTACCGCGCGTACGACCGCCGCCTGCACACGACTGTTGCCATCAAAGAGACGTTTGACCACTCGCCCGAGGCCGCGCAGCAGTTCGAGTTTGAGGCGCGGCTGCTGGCCGGCCTGCGTCACCCGGCGTTGCCCGCCGTAACCGACTATTTCCTGGAGGAGGATGGGCAGTATCTGGTGATGGACTATGTGCCGGGTGAGGATCTGAGCAGTCACCTGGCACGCCAACCCCAGGGCCGCATGCAGGTCGCAGCGATTATGCCCATCCTCGCGCCCCTGCTGGATGCGCTGGAGTATATGCACACTCATGTGCCGCCGATCATCCACCGCGATATCAAGCCGGACAATATTCGCATCACGCCGGAGGGCCAGGTCTTCCTGGTTGACTTTGGGCTGGCGAAAGCCTACAACCCGGCCCTGAAGACCACCGCCGGCGCGCGGGCGGTCACGCCGGGCTTCGCACCGCTGGAGCAGTATGGCATGGGCACCACCGATGTGCGCTCGGATCTCTACGCGCTGGGGGCGACGCTCTACACCCTGTTGAGCGGCACCGAGGTGCCCGAAGCACCGCAGCGCGCGCTCCAGGATACACTGCTGCCGTTGCGCCGCCACAACCCGGATATCCCCACGCAGTTGGAAGCCGTGGTGATGCGGCTGCTGGCGATGCGGCCCACCGACCGCTACCCGGATGTTGCCACGCTGCGCCGCGATCTGTCGGCCATCCCGGAACCGTCGGGGAAGCTGGTACAGACCCATGCCCACCGCGAAGCTCAATCCGCCGCGCGCCCCGCACCAGTCGCAGTGAGCACTCCCGGCGTGGGTATCACCACCCGGGTGCTTACGCCGGCCCTGCCGGATAACCTGACTTACGCGGCTCTCTGGCGCAGGTTCGCCGCCACCCTGGTTGACGGTATGCTCATCCTGGTGTGCAGCATGCTGCTGGGCGAGGTCATCGGGCTGACATTGCGAATTCTGCCCACCATCGCGGCATGGCTGATCGGGGCACTGCTCGTCTGGTTGTACTACCCGCTGCTGGAGAGTTCGGCCTGGCAGTCCACGGTCGGCAAGCGGCTGTTGGGGTTGGCGGTGACGGACCTGTACGGCAACCGGATCAGCTTTGGGCGTGCGCTGGTGCGGCATATCTACCGGCTGGCGTCGGCAATGATCCTGCCCGCGCTGGCGTTTCTGCTACGCCTCGTGCGCCGCCCTGATTTTGTGGTGGTACTGCTGGCGCTGGTACCACTGTTCTTCGCCAACTTCTCGGCCACGCGCCAGGCCTTCCACGACTGGATGACGGGGTGTGTAGTGGTGCAACTGCGGCGTGAGGCGTGAGGCGTGAGGCGTGAGGCGTGAAGAATTTGACCACTCTGCGTGCCTCACCGTCGCTGCACATCCGCATCCCGAAACAACCGGCGTAGCGAGTACACGAAGCCAGGAATGACCGCCCCCCCTCCAGGTTATCGTCGTGCCCCAGTTGGCGAATCCGGGGTGCGGATTGATACTCCAGCACCATCCTGGTGCGCGGATAAACCAGCCAGATAAGCCGGGTACCCGCCGTCAGATAGTCCTGCACTTTTATCTGAATATCCTCGGCCGTCTCCGAGGGCGAGATAACTTCCACCGCCAGGTCGGGGGCCAGCGCCCAGAAGCCCTGTTGCTGGTCGGCAGGCGGAATGCGCTCCTTACTGACAAATGCCGGATCGGGCGCGCGCACGACCGACTCCGGTTCTGGAGCGAGGATAAAACCGGGTTCGGCTGTATACACCTCACCCAGGTCATGCTCATCAACATACACGCTCAGGGCGGCCCCCAGGCGCGCAGCATACCGTCCCTGCACCGGACTGGCAGGACGCATCATCATCAGTTCACCCCGTACCAGTTCATAGCGATTCTCGTCGTCAGCCAGCGCATACAGGTCAGCGATGGTCCAGGGTCGCCCCGGATGCGGCACACAGACTGGTTCAGCCCGTGGCGCAACGGCCGACAGAGAAGAAATGTCTATTTCAAGCGTCATGGGTGGCATTACAACACCGCCTTGTTTTCAAGAAATGTCCGCAGTTACGAACCCCGGCAAGTTCTGATAGATGCGAAGCACGCATCCATTATACCCCGCACAGCCGGCATTCAGCGTTGCGTCACCCCCACATCAGTGCGTGTCTGCTATACTGGAGGCGATATTTCTGCAGATTCTGAGGGGGAGTATAGTTCAATGGATGACCGGAATCAGCGTCGCAACCGATCAGGGCGGGCGTATACCGGCGATACGATTGTGATGCCGGGGCGGAAGCAGCGTGATGCGCAGCCGCCCGCCGCGCCGGCACCGCCCACCGAACCGCGACCACACCGCGCGCCACCCCGTGCTATGCCGGAGCCCAAAACTCGCCGCCCACTCTGGCCGCGTGTACGGCAGATCTTGCTGGTGGCCCTGGTACTCTCGCTAGTGGCCCTGGGCCTCTTTTATTGGCAAGTACGCGATGTTGCGCAGGCGATTGTGGTGGACGAGGTGCGCCCCAACCCGCCGATTGCCTCGCCCCTGCTGGGTGGCACGAATGTCCTGCTGATCGGCGTGGACGAGCGGCCCGACCATCCCGAGGAGGGCGTGCGTAGTGATACCCTGATCCTGGCGCATATTGACGCAACCGGCCGCTGGGTCAGTCTGCTCTCAATTCCGCGTGATACACAGGTAGAACTACCCAACATCGGCGTCACCAAGATCAATGTGGCCTACGGGTATGGACATGACCACGCGGCCGAACTGTATGGCCCGGAGACAACGCCGCAACAGGGCGGGATGGCGCTGGCCGCCGAAACAGTTGAGGACTTTCTGCAAATGCCGCCGGGGATGCGCGTCCACTACACGGCGCAGGTGAATTTTGACGGCTTCGCCGGGTTGATCGACGAACTGGGCGGGATCACGGTGAATGTGCCGAAACTGATTATTGATGAAGCCTATCCCACCGACGATTTTGGCATTATGCGGGTAGAGTTTCAGCCGGGAGAACAGCGCATGGATGGCGCGACGGCGCTGATCTATGCCCGCACGCGCCATGCCGATAGCGACTTCGGGCGTGCCGAGCGACAGCAGCAGGTGCTCCGCGCGATTGTCGCCGAACTGCGCGCCAAGAGTATGCCCGAGCGGGTCGCGGCGATTCCGGGGCTCCTGGAGAGTATCGAAGGTCAGGAGGGAGCGACCCCGCCGGTGCTGACGACCATGCCGATTGCCCGTCCGGATGTGCTGTTGAGCGGCATCATCCTGGCAGCCGGGATGGACCCGGAGAGCATCAACCAGGTGCGCATCACCCCCGAAACCGTTGCCGGCAGTGAAATCGGCTCAAACCTGGTCTGGGATCCGGCGGGCGTGCGCGCCATCCTCGATCAGTGGCTGACGCGGCCCAGCGAGCAGGCGGAGCAGGCGACGGTGCAGGTGTTCAACGGAACTGCGATTCCCGGTCTGGCAGGCGATACGGCAATTCAGTTGGAGCAGGCCCGGTTTACCATTCTGCCGCCGGAGAATGCCCCGCCGGGGGATTATCCGACAACGGTGGTTTACGATGTCACCGGCAAGCCGATCACGGCCCGCCGCGTGGCCGAAACACTGGGGGCCGAAGTGCGTAGCGGGCAACCGCCCAATGACCTTATCAGCGGCGCGGATATCGTTGTGGTGCTGGGCGCGGATACTACCGGGTTGTGACGAGAGCAGGATCACAGATGACCGGGCAACACAGCAACACACAACCATACCTGTCACCCCGGCCTCACATCTCATCCATCGTACGCAGCACCCGGTGGGCGCGGAGCGCCAGCCAGAGCGCGAAGTGCTCATCAGAGTTGTTGAGGTCCAGGCCGCTGATCTGCTTGATCCGCTCCAGCCGATAGAGCAGCGTATTACGGTGAACATGCAGCGCCTCGGAGGTCGCGCGCAGGTTGCCCAGGTGATTGAAGTAGGCCTCGAGGGTTTTGATCAGCTCACCATCTTGCTTCTGATCGTAGGCCGCCAGCGCCGAGAGCGTCTCGCGGTAGAAGGTCCAGAGTTCCGGTGTCTCGCGCAGGCGCACCAGTAAACGGTAAACCCCCAGGTCGCTAAAGGCAACCACCCGCTCGGTGCCAAAGAGCTGCCGCCCCAGCAGTAGCGCCTGTTCTGCCTCCTCCACCGTCCGGGACCACTCGGCCAGCATGGGCGCAGGATTGCCCAACGCCAGCGTGATACCGGGATAGTCCGACGCCAGCCGGTCGCGCAGGGCGTCAGCCAGTTCGCGGGGACGCGGTGTGTTGTCGGTAATGGGCAGCAGGCAGAGCAACGAGGTTTCGCGCTGAGAGAGCGGGGCCGCAATCCCGCGCCGGTTGAGTTCACTCTGGATACTACTGGACACCCGGTTCAGCGCGACGCTGTTATCATCATCCAGGCGAAACAGCAACGCCACATGCGGCAGCGTCAGATTATAGCCCAGTTCCTGGCCGCGCCGGACCAGGGCGGCCGGGTCGCCGGGCGGCCCCGCCAGAATGTTCGCCACAAAATCGCCCCGCAGCCGCTCTTCCGCCGCCTGAACTGCCTGCTCTTTGGCAAACTCCAGGCCCAGCGCGGACGCCCCCTGCCGGGCGGCCAGCCGATCCCACTCATCCAGATTGATGCCGGCCAGGGCCAGGTAGCCGGTCGGATAGTTCGGGGGACCAATCGACTCGACCCAGATCTGCTGATTGAGCAGCGAACTATCGCCTGACTTCGTTGGACGCAGTGCCTGGAGCGCGATACGGGCCGAACCGCGCCCCCGCTGGGCGCGCAGTTCGCCATTCGCCCCGTAGCATGCCACACTCTGGCCGGTGCGTTCCGCCAGCGTCTCCAGTAGGCCGGGCACCCCATCGCCGGCCAGCGAGCGCTGCGTCAGTGAGTTGTAGAGTTGTGCGCCACGCCGCTCCAGTTGCGCCTCGTAGTCGCTGACCAGCCGCGCCACTTCGCGCTCAACCTCGCGTAGATCACTGCCGTTGGGCAGTTTGAGCAGCGGCAGGCGCGCATCCTCGGCGGCGCCGGCATCCTCCGCCTCAACCGCACCAGTAACCGCAATCGCCGCAACAGGAGCCGTCGAGAGACGCCGGACCAGGTTCGCCAGCGTCAGGCGGGAGTCCAGTGCCAGTGCCGCTTCAACCGACAGCAGCGCCAGTTCGCCTCCCCGTAACTCGGCAAAAGCGGGAAGGGTTGTCCGCAGCATCGCCACCCACGTAACCTGGTGACTCAAACCGGCTGAGCCGGCAATAACCGATGTTCCAATTGGTAAAGCCAGACGTAAAATATCGCGGACGGTGACGCTTCGCATGGATTATCTCGCCGCACTTTCTGCACTATGATGTAAACGGTCAGGGTGCAACTGCGGGCGCAGAGTCACACACTGACCGCCAGAACCATTCCTCATCCTTCATTATAGCATGCCGCATTAGAAACGCGCACATGACCGCTGCTCGTATGCTCATATGATTTACCCGCGTTACGCGGTCGTTGCCCCGGCAGGGAATTTCGCCGGCGGCAGGGTGGAACCGAACATTCTTTTTTACGAAAATTTTGCACGTTGTGCAAAGATTTTTGTGAAAAAGATAAAAAAGTACCATGCCACCGCAGGCGAAGACGGCTTTCACGGGAGCCCGTGTCTCATTTAAATGCCTACCACGTAACTCATGGAGTTTACTATATCAGAAATTTCTCTTTATTGTACACAGTCGGGTTACGATTAACTTGCAGGGCGGGCAAGGATATACATCCGGGTAGTTGACGAACATGCGCACACGGCGTATGCTTGTGCTATTGGCGAAATTCAAGCAGCATTGGGCAGATGTTATGGAAGAGGTTTCAAACGATTTTATCTTTGGTACGCTGGCAACGGATCAGCAGCGCCTGGCCTTCTTCCGCGCCGAGATGTCGGGCGTTGCGCATCGGAATCACATTCAACCGCTGGATCCCCTGCCCGGGCAGGAGGTCTGTATCACCGTGACCATTGGCCCGCAGGTTGTCGCCGACAATGTCACCTGCTACTTTACCACCGACGGCACGGTACCCGCCGGACGGCTGGGGGTTCCGGCTCCCGGCAGCCGCAGCGTTGCACTCAATCGGGTGGCGAGCGTGTGGAATATCTTCCTCTGGGGTTACCTGGAGGAGTGGCAGTGCCAGCTTCCACCGTTGCTGGAACACACGACCGTGCGCTACTGCATCGAGGCATGGTCCTCGCTTACCGGCCAGTCGGCCTGGGCCAGCGAGATTATCGGCATTATTGCCGATGATGGCAAGAGGCTGGAAGATGCCGGTCCCGACTACAACTATCTGCATGATATCGGCGCGGAGTTCGGGCTGACGTTTATTCAGCATGCCCGGACCTTTGCGTATCAGGTTGACCGGGAACGCGCCCCCGAGTGGCTACGCGATGCGTTAATCTACCATGTCTTTGTGGATCGCTTCAATCCCGGCAGTGGGCGATCTTTCGTTCCTGCGAATGACCCGATGGCCTTCCACGGGGGAACGATACGCGGTGTGATCGAGAAACTCGACTATATCGCCAGCCTGGGAACCACGGTGATCTGGCTCTCGCCGATCTTTCCCAGTCCCTCCCACCACGGCTACGATACCACGGACTACCAGGGGGTCGAACCACGTATGGGCACCATGGAGGATGTGCGCGCGCTGATCGACGCCGTCCATGCCCGCGACATGCGGGTGTTGTTTGACTACACCGCCAACCACTGCTCCAGCGCGCATCCCATATTCCAGGATGTGCTACAGAATCCGAACAGCCCCTACCGCAACTGGTTTACCTTTCTGCGCTACCCGGATCTCTACCTGTCATTCTTTGGGGTAAAAGATCTGCCCCAGATCAATAATGATTATCCCGATGCCCGCCAGGCGATGATCGACTATGCACTCTACTGGCTGGAGCAGGGTGTGGATGGGTTTCGACTGGACTATGCCATTGGCCCCTCGCGGGCATTCTGGACCGAGTTTCGTACTGCAACCCGCACGATAAAATCCGATAGCGTTCTGCTGGGGGAAGCGGTCGATACCGCCGACGAGATGCGCTCCTACATGGGGCGGCTCGATGGCTGCCTGGATTTTCTGCTGCTCCAGGCGGTCCGGCTCTTCTTTGCCTTTGGTTCGATCACGCCGTCACAGTTTGATGCCTTTGTCCGGCGGCATCTGACGGCCTTCCCGCCGGGCTTCGTGCTGCCGAGTTTTCTCGACAACCACGATATGAACCGCTTTGCATGGGTGGTTCGGGGCGATATGCGCCGGCTGAAGCTGGCGGCACTCTGTCAGTTTACGCTACCGCACCCCCCGATTATCTACTATGGCACCGAGGTTGGGATGAGTCAGGTACGCGATGTGCGCCATGCCGATGGCAGCGGGCATCCCGAAGAGTCGCGCCTGCCCATGATCTGGGGCGAGGAGCAGAACCTGGCGCTGCTGGACTTTTACCGGCAACTGGGCCAACTGCGCAGTCGCACAGCGTCGGTGTGGCGTGGTCCCCGCCGCACGCTGTATCTTGATGATGCGCGCAGTCTCTACGCCTTTGCCTGTGCCGATGAGCGCGCACCGCACACGGCCCTCTACCTGGTGGCGTTCAACAACAGCCCTGAAACCCATGCTATTCCGCTGCCGGTCGGGCAGCGCTGGGAGCTGATCCTGGCAAGCGAAACCGCGCATCTGGTGGATGGACAACTAACCCTCTCGGCCTACGGGGGCGCCGTGCTGCGCACAGGCCCGTGAGGGGTATGGATATTCCCGTTAGAACCTGTCTGAAAAGGTCATCGTCGTAGGTCACGCTTTCAGCGTGACTTACAGGACGGGATGCTATAACGACACCCGGCTTATGCGGAATGCGGAGCTTTTTAGACAATTTCTGAACCTCTAAAAATCAGGGCTTATGTGGAGGGTCTGCAAACCGAGCGTTTGAACCCGGTAACGGCCGAATTCGCCTGCGCCAGGGCAGAAGCCTGGTTTAGAACCGACCGCGTAACTCCTGTAAAAAGTATTGCTATGAAAGATACTGTTCTAAGTCTTGACTTTGGTGGGACGAAACTTGCGGCCGGGTTGGTGCGCCTCGGCAGCGGCGATGTTGTTGCGGCGGCGCGCTGCCCCACCCCCGGCGATGCCTCGGCCGGTTACGCTGCCATGCTGGGGATGGCGCGCGAGTTGCTGACCCAATCCGCCGAGCCGGTGTGTGCCGTCGGTGTCAGCTTTGGCGGCCCGGTTGAAGCTGACGGGCGTACCGTGCGCCGCTCGATGCATGTGCCCGGCTGGGAGGCCATGCCCCTGGCCAACCGGCTGGAAGCGGATCTGGCACTGCCTGCTACTATCGCCAACGATGCCGACGCGGCCGCCCTGGCCGAGCAGCGCTATGGTGCCGGGCGCGCGATCGCTCACCTGCTCTACCTGACGGTCAGCACGGGCATCGGGGGTGGCATTGTCATCGACGGCAAAATCCATCGTGGCGCGCGGGCCTGGGCCGGTGAGATCGGGCACCAGGTGCTCGACCCGGATGGACCGCCGTGCGATTGTGGGCGCAACGGCTGTCTGGAAGCGCTGGCATCCGGCCGGGCAGTTGCGCGCGCGGCGCAGGCGATCCTGGCACACGCCGGTACGGTTGACTCTTTGCTGCGCCGGCATGCGACCATTACCGCCCGGGATGTCACTGCGGCGGCAACGGCCGGTGATCCGGCGGCACAGGCGGTCTGGGGGGCAGCTATGACCTGGCTGGGGATCGGTATCGCCAACGCGGCCAATATCCTCAACCCGACGCGGGTGATCATCGGCGGTGGGCTGACCAACGCGGGGCCGCTGCTGTTTGAGCCGGTGCGCCAGACGGTGGCCCGGCGCGCGCTGGACCCCGACCTGGAAATTGTTCCGGCGGCCCTGGGGGAGCATGTCGGGTTGCCGGCAGGCGCGGCGGTCACTCCGGCAGAGATGGTATAATGAATTATTATCTGACACATGTTCACACGTTACGTGGTTACTGACCGGGAAGGGAATTTCGCCTCCGGCAGGGCGGAACCGACCATTCTTCTTCACAAAAAAGTTGCACAAAGTGCAACTTTTTTGTGAAGAAGAAAAAAGAGTACCATGCTGCCGCAGGCGAATCCGGCTTCCATACTAACTAGACGACTGGTTTGAATGTTAACCGCGTAAGTTGTATTATTTACAGGAGTTACGCGGTCAGTTCCAAACCAGACGTCTGCCTGGACAACCGGCACGATGCGTCTCCGACAGGGCGGAATGGAAAACTCTTTTTCCGGAAAATTTGGCACAACGTGCCAGGTTTTCCGGAAAAAGACAAAACGTACCACGCTGCCGCAGGCGAAATACACCATCATCGGGAGCAAACGGCCCATTTGAATACGTACTGCGTAAGTCGTATTATTTACACACGTTACGCGGTTACTGACCGGGAAGGGAATTTTGCCTCCGGCAGGGCGGAACCAACCATTCTTTTTCCCGAAAAGTTGGCTCCTTGAGCCAACTTTTCGGGAAAAAGAAAAAAGAAGTACCATGCTGCCGCAGGCGAATCCGGCTTGCATCGGATGAAACGTCCCGTTTGAACACCCACCGCGTAAGTCGTATTATTGACACGAGTTACGCGGTCACTGAACCGAAAGGACATTTCGCCTCCGGCAGGATGGAATCTTCCATCCTTTTTCACGAACATTTTGCACAAAGTGCAAAATGTTCGTGAAAAAGAACAGCATGTACCACGCTGCCGCAGGCGAATCGGGACGTTCATTCAGACAACGCCTGGTTTGAACACCCCCCGCGTAAGTTGTATTATTTATGCGAACCGACACAAAAAGATAGGGATAGCTGATGCCACGACTTGCCTTTGATGCCCAGATTACATTTGTGCCCACGACCGATCTTACAACCTGTGCCCACTTCTATGAGACGATTCTCGTTCTGCCGATGGTCCTGGATCAGGAGAACTGCCGCATCTACCAGGTGACGGAACAGAGCTACCTGGGGTTCTGCCAGAGTGATGATCCGCTGCCTTGGGATGACCGGGTGATCCTGACGCTGGTCAGTGATGATGTGGATGGCTGGTATGCCCGCCTCAACACGCAGGGCGTAACCACGGACGGACCGCCCCGCGAGAATCAGCAGTACCGCATCTACCACTTCTTTGCGCGCGATGCCAATGGCTACCGCCTGGAGTTTCAGCGCTTCCTGGACCCCTTCCCACCCGAGAGTCCGCCGTTCCCTCCCGATGAAGAAACGCCTCCAGGCAGTGTCGCGTGAAAATCGTGATGCTCTCCAAGGCGTTGGTCTCCGGCGCGTATCAGAAAAAGCTGGAGGAACTGGCCCGCCAGCCCGAGGTTGAACTGCTGGCGCTGGTGCCACCGGCCTGGCATGAGCCCCGGGTCGGCACCATCCGGCTGGAGCGCCGGTTTACGCAGGGCTATCGCCTGGAGGTGCTGCCAATCCTGTTCAACGGCCGGCACCATCTGCATTTCTATCCGGGCCTGCGGCAGGTGCTGCAACGGGAGCGGCCGGATCTGCTGCATATCGACGAGGAGTCGTTCAACCCGGCCACCTTCCTCGCGCTGCGGGCCGGGCGGGCCGTCGGGGCGCGCTGCTGCTTCTATAACTATGCCAACAACGACCGCTACTACCCGCCGCCCTTCAACCTGTTTGAGCGCTACACCTTCCGCCACACAGCGTATGCGCTTGTCTGCAATCAGGAGGCCGCTCAGATTATTCGCCGCCACGGTTACACCGGCCCGATTGCCGTGCTGCCGCAGTTTGGTGTCGATCCGGAACTTTTTTACCCGGTGGACAAAAAATGCCACCCGACCAACGAGTTTGTCGTCGGGTATGTCGGGCGACTGGTACCGGAAAAGGGTGTACTGGATCTGGTAGAGGTACTGGCAGGGCTGCCGGAGCAGGTGCAGTTGCGGCTGGTTGGCGCGGGGGCGTTGCGCCCACAGATCGAGCGGCGGGTAGATGAACTGGGTCTGCGGAGACGGGTTGAACTGCGCCCTGCCGTCGCCAGCACCACTGTACCGGCCACGTTGCGCGAACTGGACGCGCTGGTGCTGCCTTCGCACACCATGCCCAACTGGAAGGAGCAGTTCGGGCGCATTCTGATCGAGGCGATGAGTTCCGGCGTGCCGGTAGTAGGCTCATCCTCGGGGGAGATCCCGAAGGTCATTGGTGATGCCGGGCTGGTCTTTCCCGAAGGGGACATTCCCGCGTTGCGCGCCTGCCTGGACCGCTTGCTGCATAACGCGGCGCTGTGGCAGCAGTTGCGTGAGCAGGGACGTAATCGGGTGCTGGCCCACTATACTCAGGCCGCGCTGGCCCGCCGCTACTACGCCATCTACCGGGAAATGCTGACCGCGTCACCCACCCGCCATCCACGATGATTTCCACAAGTTATCCACATATTGGGATAACATTAACCGGATTGCAATGTTCTGGGGTTCCCGCAGGCTGTTCCAGCGCAGATCACCTGCGGGAATTCTCCAGATTTGCGCGGAACCTACCCGGTACCACGCACAAACACATTCGGCCAGGCTTTGAAGCGGGTAAAGAAGGTATCGCGCCGCACCTCCGCCCCATTCTCCAGAATGGAGCGGTAGACCACAATGTCACGCCCGCTACGCGCCACATCGCTCTGGTAGACCGTACCGGATGGGCGGTTGGAATCATTTATGTAGATCGGCGAGGCGGGCGGGCTGACCTCGTTGCTGATGTAGGGACCATCGAGCACCACCTCGCGGTTGGGGCGGGTACCATACAGGCTGACTGTCAGCACCTGGTTGATCTCATCTACATAGGAATGCATCAGCAGCCAGTGCCCGGTATCATTTACAAACTTGAGGTCATTTACGCCGGTGTAGATGGTTGCATCCATACCCGCGCCATCGCCATACGTACCAAAGGCAAAGCGATCATACCAACTGATGTAGAAGGGATGGGCGTAGCGCTCGGTAATCGGCAACCCGGCCCAGAACGCCGCCCGAAAGACCGTCGTCGAGTTCTGGCAGACGCCGCCGCCCCACTCCAGTTGCGTGCGATTGCCAATGATGGCGTAGCCCTCCACAAAGCCATTCCCGGCATCGACATTGCCCAGTTGGGTGTTGAACGAAAACTCGGCGTCGGGCGGAATCAGCACGCCATCCATGCGCGCGGTCCCCGCCTTGATATTGGTAATGCGATACTGCGCCGATCCGGCAAAGCTGCTGCGCCCCTCCCCTACCAGTTCCACAATGCCCAGTTCGCCGATCTTGTCGGCGGTCACCTGCGGGTAGAGTTCCTCAAAGGGCAGCGCCAGCGTGCGCGTCGTCGGCGAACTCACATGCAGCGTCTCGCTGATGACCTGCGCCGCGTCCTCCTGTTTGAGCCGCCGGCCCTGCCGACCCTCCTGCACCACCTGCACCGCGCCATCCGCAAAGCGCAGACGCGGCTCAACGCTACCGCTGTCCACAATCTGGGCCAGCCCTTCAACCGCCTCGGTCAGACGCTCCGCATCTACCGCAACGCGTAGTTCCTCACCAACCGGCGACACCGTGATCAACTCGGCCAGACGGTCAGCTTTCCAGACCCAGCGCTCCTCCCCCCGCGTCAGGACCAGCGGACTGCTGAGAAACTCGCCGGCCTCCTCCTGCGCCACCACCAGCGCCGCATCATCAATCGACGGCTCCAGCAGGCGGGTGCGCAGCGCAACCTCCTGCGGCATCAGCGTCTGCAGGGCCAGCAGGATATCATTGGCGGTGTCATCGATCAGCACCTGCCGCCCGGGTGCGCCGGGTGTGCCCAGGATGCGCCCCCCTGCCAGACTGAGCGCGGCATCACTCGGCGGCTGCTCCAGCGGTGCAGAGATCGAGTAGAGATAGTCCTGCAGGCGCTGCCGGTCGATCACCAGGCGGGGCGCGACATCAATGCCGGTGCGCCAGAGCGTCCACTGTTCACGCAGGCGGGTCAGGACATCACCGCGTCGGCCCGGTTCCAGCGCGACGGCTGCGGCCCGGGTGGGATCGAACGTCACCCCCAGTTGCGCCAGCGTCGGCCGCCAGGTCTGATCACCATAGGTCAGCGTGAGCGGCTGCCGTAGGAACCCGGCATAGCGCGCCGTCAACCCCTGCCCGATCACCGACTGGTTGGTTTCGGCGACGGAGATGCCCTGCACGCTGACGCCGGGCATGGCCTGCCCCTGGTAGCGCAGTTGAACGGCAAAGGGCAAAATCAACAGGAATGCCACACAGACGAGTGTCAACTTGATGAGAAAGCGGGGCAGCGAAAACGGCTGTCGGGGCGCGCGGCGAACATTGCGCTGCCGAGGGAGCGGACGCGGTTCCGCCTGCGCCGTAGCTTCCGCTGCGATATATTCCGGGTTGCGTTCGCGGCGCGAGACCGCCCGGCGGCGCTGGGGACTTTCCGACCGCTCTACCCGTTCGGGACGTTCTACCCGTTCAGGACGTTCTACCCGTTCGGGACGTTCCGGACGGGGGCGTGGGCGTATGATGGGCTCTTCCAGAAAGTCGATTGACTCCGCAGAACCGCCCGTAGTGCGGCGGCGGCTAATCGGGCCATATTCCTGAAAATAGTCATTCAGTGGCATAGCGTATTCCACATATTTCTGATCAGAAGTGGGTTCGGGCTGTTTTGCTGGCGCTATTGTACACTGCTTTCTAACGCAATTCAAGCACAAACATTTGACATTCGGATGAATATTCGCTATAATCCCCGGTAGTTACGCTGCAGCGGGCCGTTAGCTCAATTGGCAGAGCAGCTGACTCTTAATCAGCGGGTTGTAGGTTCGATTCCTACACGGCTCACCAATTCCAGTAGCCTGACAGTAGTTGACAGTACTGTCAGGCTACTGTCATGTTAGCCTGACAGTAGCTGGAATAACCCCTCTAAGCTCCTCACTGCCTCCTCTTTCTGCCCTAACGCTACATGCGCATATATATCCATTGTCGTGCTAGATTGTGCATGCCCCAATATCATCTGTACAATTTTGGGGGCGTTCTGCTTCAGCAGCAGGGTTGCGGCGGTATGCCGTAAGTCGTGAAACCTGACGCGCTGGGGGATGCCGGCGCGCTGGAATGCGCGTTTGTAGGTAGTGGTCAGGTTGCGCGGTGATAATGGTGTGCCTACCGAGGAAGGGAAGACCAGTCCATGCTCTTTCCAGTCTACCCCCTTCTGCTTACGCTCCCCCTGCTGCTGCTCCCAGTGCTTCTGCAGAACCGCTACCAGCGTTGGTGAGAGGGGCAGCGTTCGCCGGCTGTTTGCGGTCTTGCCCTCGGTTATGCGGAGTGTACCCGCGTTCATGTCTACGTTGTGCCAGGTAAGCGCTAATAGCTCCCCCTTCCGCATCCCCAATAGTGATAGCCAGTACAGCGCTTCAAGCCGATGCCCCTTTACTGCCTTGAAGAGCGCCATGATCTGCTGCTCAGTGAGCGCAGTAGCCTGGTATTTTTCGACGCGTGGGGCGTCTACCAGGGCGGCTACGTTGCGCGGGACATACTCCCACTTCACCGCCTGGTTGAGCGCTCTATGCAATATCATCTGGGTGTATTTGACCGTTCGGGCTGATCTGTTCGAGCTATGCAGGTTGTTCAGCATGCGCTGCACATGCTCTGGGGTGAGACTGCGTAACTGGTAGTGACCTATGGCCGGTATGATATGCTGGTTTGTTATCTGGCTATAGCTCTTATAGGTGCTCGGTTTATTCCTGACTCTGACCGTCTCTTCCAGCCAGGTCGTAAGGTAGTCGGCTACCAACTGGCGGGCCGGGGCGCTGGCCGGGGCGGGTAGCTCTGCCAGTAGTGCGTCTCGCTTCTGCTCTACTTCTTCCCGCGTCGTTCCATACAGGTGCTTTTGCTTCCCCCCGATGGAAACGCAGGTAGACCAGCGCCCATCTTTGCGGCGGTAGATTGCGCCCACTACAACCCCAACAGCCGGATTAACGCCGCATGCCCCTCGCAGAGCGTCACAATGCCCAATTCGTCATTGATATGCGCTATCTTCAGCCGCATATGCCCCTTCTGAAGCTGGATGGTTCCCTCATTTCCCCATGTGCTCTCATACGGCGTCTCGACAAAGCCGACTGATTGAAGCCATGCAACCAGCTTGATAGGCTTGGCCGTCCGGCAATGCACCAGGTCAATCGTAACGTCAGCCACGTTACGATTGGTCACTTCCTGCATAGCGAGGCGGGCTATATCTTCATCTGTGGCATGTCGGCACTCGCTTGGGCAGACGTGGATGTGTGTCTCGGTTGCCACGCTGGATGGGGGAAACTTGCGCGTCTCCAGCCGGGCCATGACCCGGCCATCAGGATAGGTGTAGCTTGTCACCTTGACGACCTCCCGCAAAAGCTCATAGCCTGCCGGTTGCCGCCACACAACCAGGTTGTGTGTTACGTTTGTTACGTTTTGCTTCTTCCGAGCGCGGTAGGCGGCCTGGCGCTCGGCTGCGGTTTCGTATTGTCGGTATCGTGGCATTGCTCTTTCCGATTTTTTACACGATGCGATTCGGGGATCATGAACGACATGAGCCAACAGAACCGCACTGCAATCACTTAGTGTCATACCTACCACTACCACATGAGACGACATGAGAGATCATGCGGGATCATGAGAGATCATGAGACGACATGACTTTTAGCGCATTACAAAGCCTTCATGATCTCTCATGATCTTCATGATCCCTATTTTCACGCTCCATATAGGGGCTGAACTTTGTGTCAGGAATCAGCACACAATGGGGGGTCCAACTCCCGCGCCCCACGAACTGCCGTATACTGATTTGCCCGTTCTTATGCGGTAGAATGAGCCCGGCCTTGACCCAGGATTGCCCAAATTGCATCACTGCACCGGGGCCGACTATCTCTAACCATTGCGGGGATGTCGTGAAGACCCGCCAGTAAGTTTCTCCTACACGCCTGGCAGCGACCAGTTTGCGATCATACGATAGCCATTCCCAGGATGGTCGAACGTAGTCCCCATTAACGTACTTCCCGTTATCACTGCTTTCTGCCTGTCCGAGCATCATGAGTACCCGGTCAAATGTTTCTGCCGCCGGATCGTGCTCCTGTTGGCCGGCCTGGTAGATTTCGGCCCATTCGCGCATCAGCCGAGTGTGGTCAATGTAGACGCCTGCCAGGTCCATGGCGTGTCCCAGTGTGGCAGCAGCCGCTGCCAGGATAAGCCGCCATGCCTGCAAGTCTTTCAATGCCGTGTCCTGGCTAAGTGCGTCTATTTCCAGCGTAAACGCTTTCCAATCGGCCCATATGCGCTCACAGACCTGATGCCCGAACGTTCCCGCCCCTGCTTTCCATGCGCTGTCGAGGATGGTGGCACGCCGGAGCCCTTCCATCGAACTGGCGGGCGCGCCCAGCGGTGGCGTCTGGGAGCAGTTGAGGAGCAGCATGCGCCGCTGGCTACCGGCATGCGCAAATTCGGGGAGCATCTCCCCGGTCATGACCAGCGTTCCGCCGATACGTTGCCCGCCCCCAGTGCGCCGATCCAGGGTGCCGTAGGTGTAAAGTTGCCCGTTTGCGTAGTCGTAGATCAGCCCGGCGAACTTATCGGGGTTGCGGGCCATGAGCATATGCACGTCATCCAGCAGGAGCGGTAATCCGTTCAACACCGCCATGGTCTGCTGGATACCCTTCGGGGTGGTAGACCCGCTCCCACACTGAATCTGCAGGGGCTTGTTCAGCGGATCGCCATAGAGTCCGGTGGTAAAGTGCGCCAGGGTGCTCTTGCCGCTGGTGCTCTGCCCGGCCAGCATAAGGACCGGGTTACGACTGGTCTGGAGCCGGGCCAGAGCCGGCCCGGCCAGGCCGAGGGCGAAGGTTGCCCAGATCAAGCTTGTTGCCTGCCAACTGCTCTCACTGCCCAGTATTTGCTGGAGTACGCGTTGATAGGCGTGGTGGTCTGTTCCGACCTGCACAGGATCGCCGGTGTACCGCGTGTTGGGGGGGAGGCCGACAGTCCCGGCCGGGAGGGCTAATCCATCGCCACAGATGCCCAGGCGGTCAGTAAATTGCACACGCGGTAGCGCTTCGTCATTCTCTCGAATGAACTCAACCAGGTAGCGGCTCATCTCCCTGGCATTGATGCTGTGAACAAATGCGCCGGTCAGGTGCTCACTGGTACGGACGCCGCTACTCAGTGCAATACGGGGGATTGAGGCTTCCTGAAGCTGATTAAACCGATCCCACACAACGGTAATCGTTTCCTCTCCGGTGTGTAAGTCGGCTCCGGTCTCTTTCACGGCTATGAGGCCGCTGTAGAAGCTCTGCGGGCCATTGGGGGCGTTGCGGACAATCTGCTGCCCCAATACGTCGTAGCCGGGCGGGAGGTAGAGCGGAACCTTCGTGTCCGGGTGTTTCATCAGGGACACGCGGGTATGCTGCTCCACGGTCCCCAGTTCGACCAGGTGTGACTCCAGTTCGCCGGTGGAATGTCCGGCTGCGAGGTAGTCATCAACGCCCATTTTGGGGCCGGTCTTTTGCTGCGGAAGCAGGCAGATCAGCACTTCCGCCGCGCCATATCCCAGCAGCAGCCGGGCATGGCGTTCTATGGCCTTGTAAACCTGTTTGTTATGCCGAATATCCCCATCTGGTGCCAGGACGATCGTCCGGCCCTCCCACACGATATGCTTGATGTCTTCAACCAGTTTGCCCTTCGCCCTCCAGCCCCACACGCCGTTTTCGTTAATCGCCACAATAGCCGCGCCGTAGGCCGTAGCGAGTGCGTCAGCCTTCTTTGCCCCCTCAGTTATCCAGATGGTCCGCTCTGCATCGCTCAAGCCCTCCTGGAAGCGTGGAAGCACATCAAGGACATTCCCCTGCCCTCTGGGGTACTCATACTTGACCAGGTGCCCCTGCTTGTCTTTGCGGGGCTGATCTGGTCGCAGTACCCAGGCTTCCGGGGGTTGCTTGCCTACGCGGTAGAGGGGAAAGCCGATGCCGGGGAAGGGAAGTTTATTCTTGTCTGTAATGCGCTTGTTGGGGTATTCGCCGGTAGTGGTGTAGTGCCAGTCGTAGAAGCAGTCAAACGTACAATAGCCGCGCTCAGTGATTATGTCATCACTGAGCGCGCTGGCTTTCAAGTGTTCGTAGTGCTTTTCGTTCAGCATGGCGTTGTGGTCTGGTCAGTCGGCTCCTCCAGCGTGAGATCTCCGTAGCAGAACCATTTCTGGTTGCCCTCGTACCGGGGGTTGCGCCCTTCGCGGGGAGCCTCCAGGCGGAGGTTGGCTCCCAGGCGGGTCTGCAACAATGCGCGGGCCTGCTGTGCCTGCTCTTTGTCATCGGCGGTGATGCGGATTTTGACTATCATAAGAAGCTCTCCTGTACTACAGTGGCCTGCGGCTCCGGCTCCGGCTCCGGCTCCGGCTCCGGCCTGGCATTGCCGGACCAGGCCGACGCATGCGGGCAGTCGGTGAAGTGCGAGAAGGCATAGCGGTATTGCCCTACCCACCAGATAGTTGCAAACGAGAGCGGTATGTGTGCGCCGTTCAGGGTGGTAGTCCAGATGATCTTTGCGTTGCATGACCGGCAGCGCTGTACCGGCGCATTGGGGACCATGTAGAAAGATTCGTGTATAGATTTAGCCATCCTGCTGCTCCAATGCTTTGCGTAGCTGCTCCGCGTTGCGCTGCACAATGCGCTTGATGTAGAGTTCGTTCTGGGAGTGATTTAGATCTTCAGCAATTGGCCCTTGCCAGAGCGCGTCAAAGGCGTCCTTCCAGAACGGGAAGATCCCTACCAGCACTCCCCTGTACCATGCGTGATAGCCCCCAAACATGGATTTATCTATGCGGGTGTAGTCCGGCTGTCGGTTGTTACGTTTGTTACGGTTGCTCATGACTGCCCTCCCTAGAATGTGTCTACATATTCTTCGACTGCCGGGTATGCGGATAAGCGTGCTATGGTGCAGAGGATGACATCCTGCAACTGCTCTTTGCCTTTCCACTGGTGATCTTCGATAAGTAGGCTCCTGACGACGGGTTCTAGCCCGTTGCTGGTTTCCCGCATCACGCCGCGCTTGACCACCCACGAAGTACGATTTATCCCGTTGTTGTAGAACAGGCCGTAATCGCTATCCTGGTAGCGGAACGCCAGGGCCGGGTTGCCGTCATCAGCAATGCGCAGTTCCCCCAGCTCGAGCCACATAGGATCGAGCCACTGCCGAATCTGGTTCTCAAAATAGGACAGCTTCTCTTGCCGCCGTCGTTCCGCTTCCTGTTCGATCGCTTCTTCGCGCCGCCGCTGCCGCTCCGCTTCCCGCGCCTGGGCGTCGGCGATCATCTGGTTTATGTCAGACATGGTTGCACTCCATGGTATGATTCAAACATCATAGGTTTGGTCTCCTGTGATTGGCAGGGGGAAGCACACTTCTGCGCTCCCCCCTGTTTGCGTCTACTCCGGGTTGATGCCGTACACGGGCAGTGCCAGCCGTGAGAGCGCCGAGCGCGCGCCGATGCCGCGTTCCCGCTCCCGGTCCAGCAACCGCTGCACCCGCTCTACGGTCTGCCGGCGCTGTTCAGGTGTTTGTTGCTGGAATGACTCGCGTAGCCGCTCCAGCATCTGCCGGTTCAGCCGCTCCAGCGTCTCTTCGGTCATGCGAGGCATAGGTCTGGTCTCCTGTGCTAGAAATCGTCTTCGTCTTCGGCTTCGTCGTCTTCGTCGTCTTCGTCCGGTTCCAGGTCTACGGTTGGTGCCGGCAGTTCCTCAACTGGCGGTGGTGTGAGGTAGGATGAGAGCTCGGGGATGTCTACGCCGTGCTGTTGCAGCAGGCTACGTAACTCAGCGTACTTCCGTGCCTCTTCCCGCCTGCGGTCAAGCATCTGGTTGAGCTTATATGCTTCGTTATCAATCGCGTTCCGCAGCCGATGGACCTGGGTGTCAAGTTGCGCTACCTCCTTGCTGCGGGTGTGCATCTGCTCCACAAACTGCCGCGCCCGCTCGAACGTCTGCTCAGGCGAGATGCCCGGCTCTACTTGCAAACGCGCGCTGATGCGCTCCGACTGGTAATTGCCGACGTTGTAGGTGAAGCCGTACTCGATTTCGGTAATTCCCTGTGTGGGTTCCTGCGTGGTCATGGTCTCTCCTCCTGCGATACGATTGATACCCTCTTGCATGGTTACTTCTTCCTGCCGCTTGATCTGTGCCAGCCCCCAGATACTGCCCACGAGGATGGGCAGGGCGTTGTGTTCGGTTTCCTGTAGCAGCGTGAGCCTGATCACCCCACGCAGTTCTGCATCCGATAATTGCTCCAGGTCAGTTATTGCCCGGTTACGCGATTCCGCCCAGTTCCGCTCGTGCTCTTCCATGCTTCTCCTGGCAGCCGCTGCTGCAAATATGTTCGATACCCGTGTACGAATCCGTCTATCCATGCCTGTTTGCCCGTTCCGCCTTCGCCATACAGCATGCGGTGGCAACCCTGTGCTGCCCGTCTTACTGTGGCTGAAGAGGAGGAGGGCTTCCACCGCCGCCCCTCAGCCCAATAACGGCAGTGCCTGGCTGCCTCCGCTGTTCCGGCTGCGTACCCCTGTTCTGTGGTATTCTTGTTGAACTCTGCGTGACCACAAGTAGAACCAATCAGCGTTGTGAGGGCTTCGGCAGTGTCACTTGCCCCCAACGCCTGCCTGAGTATGTCCCGTAACTGGGCCTCACAGAGGCTGTCCAGTTCGGTTAGCGCTGCGGTGCGCTGCTCTTCCCACCACGAGGGCGGGTTACGGCTGTTCGACATAGCTGGTCTCCTGTTCTTTTGCTATATCCGCTATCGTTTGCGCCAGATCCGGCGCTTGTAACAAAAACAATAAGGAACTGGGAAGTATCCCGTTTCGGTAACGGCGGTAGGTTTCACGGTTCAACAGGTGGCGATACTTTTCTACTGCGGGTTGCAACCGGAGTAGTGCCGATGAACTCAGTTGGGGATGGCTTTCGATTTCCATACAGATTTAACCAATCCTGAATACTCCACATATTTGTGTATGTGCCATACTACCACACAAATATGTGTAACGTCAAGACATGCTTCGTGCTACAATGGATACACAAAAATGTGCAAGAGGGGTTAATGAATGACAGCAAAAAAGGGAAATGTGGCTTTGGGAGCGTATCTACGACGGTTGCGTGAGTTACGTGGTATGAGCCGTGCAAGGGTTGTGCAGACGATAGGTACGAATACCAGCGAGAATCAGATCATGCGAATTGAGGCAGGGGAGATAGACACACGGGCTACTATGCTTATGTTTTTTCTGAAAACAGTTCAAGGAAATGTGTATCACGCTGCCGAACTAGTTTTAAATCCTAATGCTACAGAGGAGGATGGTCGGCGATTGGCTGAGGAATGGGTACAGCGTGAGAATAATGGAACAAATGGGCCTATGGCTTTCTATGTAGAGGTAACGAAAACGCAGCGTTCCAACGGCGGGTGATGGTTACAGGGCCGTAACAGCATGGTAGTACACTGCATTCCGTGTTATCGGCTACCGTCAAAGGAGAGTATCATGGCAACACTCCGTTCTTCGACTGCCCTGCTTATCTTTGTCCTGGGGCTCATCATTGGAGCCAATTTACCGGATTTTGACCAGCAGTTTTACCCGCTTATTCGTCACCGTTCATTGCTTACTCACAGTTGGATCATTCCGGCAATCCTGCTGATTGTTGGAAGTACAGCGAAAAACAAAGGTGATTGGTATGCTCTGGTCTGCGGGATGTGTGCAGCATTGGCAGCACACCTTAGTTTTGACCTGTTCCCCCTGAAGTGGACCGGAACCGCGTTGATCACCATCCCCCCGTTTAATACGACTACCGACGTAACATTCTCCCGGATCTGGATTGCCAGCAGTGTTGTAATCTGCTTGGCTATCGCCGCAATAGTAACCCCCCGCCGTGATCACTCCGTGGTTGCGTTTGGCACGATTGCTGCCTTTGCCTGGTGTGCTCCCGGCGAAAGGTATTTCTGGGGAGCAGCTACGATCCTATTGGTCGCTCTGACGCTGACGATTTGGGGGCCGGGACTGCTGCTCCAGCAACCTGCGATGCGAGGGAGGCAGGCATGATGCGCGGTCTACGCCTCTTCATTGTGGGTATTGCCACTCTGGTTCTGCTCTGGCTGTTCCGTGTCCCCCTCTTCAGTTGGACCTGGTGGATCTGGCTGCCGACCGGGATAGGTGCGTTCTTGCTGCTGGAGCTTGCCGCGTGCAACCTCCGGGCCAGGCCGCGCCTGGCTGCCGGCCTGGTAGCTGCGGTCCTGCTGGCGCTATTTCTGCTTCAACCGGCAGCGGCACCTGTTCACACCATGGTGGAGTCAGGGTCTGGCGGTAAGGGTGCCCCTACCGCCGTTCGCGTTCGGCCTGCTCGGTTGCGCGGGTAATCGTCTCATCAAGCTTGTAATCAACATGGGCATTCCAACCGGATTTATAACCCGCCGCGTAACCGAGCAGCACCCCCACAAAGAAGATGAGCGTGATGGTCCACATAATCAGGCTCCCTTCTTCAAACGTTCGGCAATCACCTGCATCACATAGGCGCTGCGTTCCGCATACTTCCCGCCGCCCTTCACGCCATAGATCTCTTCAACGATGCGGCTAATGGCGGTACCCTCGCTTGCCAGCGCAATAATACGGGCATCCTGCGCGTTCTGTGGTTTCTCGCTTGCTGCTGCGGTAGACGGGCTGGTACCGCTCACTTCAAACTCGTTTACCGAGGGCGTATCCGGTAGCAGTTGGGAAATGGCCGCGTTCGATGCGTAGGGCACCCGGATTATCGTCGGCCGCTGGTTTGATGCACGCAGCCAGGCCAACCCGGTCTCTGCATGCCACTCAGCCAGTTCACGCCGGGGCAGGTTGAGGAGCGCGGAGCCGGTATGCACATCCCCCCCCAACCAGAACCCCGTACGGTAATTCTCCCGCCCGGCAGCCGATGTACCCATCGTTTGCGCTAGTAAATCCTGTGATGCAACCAGGACGAAAACACCAACCTTCCGCCCCTGTTCAACCAGTCGCTTAACATCTTCCCCCCGGCGCTTATCCTGCCGGATAACTTCAGCCAGTTCATCACAGTACAAGAAGAGACTCCGCCCGGTCTTCTGCCCCTGCCGCCGCCGCTCCAGCCGGGTATCAAGTTTCCGAATGAAGACCTGGAGCATATCCGTAATGCCCGCCATATCGTAGGCCGGTTCGAGATGCAGCCGCCTGCGAATGGGCCGCCAGTCCTCACCCGACTCGGCGTCGTAGTCGGTCCAGTGCGGATCGGCTACGCAGACATGCGCGCCCAGCGCCAGCAGTTGCGCCAGCAGCAGGCGCGCCGTGTTGCCCTTCCCCGCGCCGGTATCCCCGGCCACGGCGATATGAAACAGGCTTCCCGGCGTTGCCATAACCCGCCGCCCGCCCTCCGCCAGTCCGAGCAGGATACCGGCGGTAGGATTATGGTGCAGCGCGGCCAGGTCCGTAATGCCGGGCAGGGGGAGCGGGGCCGCGGTCGGGGCCATGGCCGGAGCGCTGACGGCCTGGCCGTGGGGGTGCTGGGCGTGGATGTGGGGCGCGTAGTGAACCGGCACCGCGCCGGAATGCGCAGCGCGTTCCAGGTCCGTACCGTGCCGTCCGGTAAGTGCCAGCACCGCCGCATCAAAGTAGCGCGGGTCGTGCAGCAGCAGGGGTAGCGTGCCGTCCGTATTGGGTTGTTGCAGGGCGGGGCGCTGGAGCCGCTGCCAGACCAGTCCCAGACCCAGACTCAGGCTGCCGAGCGCCGCCCCGGCCAGCGTGAGGTTAAACAGGGCCGCCCGGAAGGGGGCCCAATGTGTATACAGGTCAGTCGAAACTTCGGCCCGCTCAAGGGCCAGATCCTGCCGCCGATCCTGGTAGTAATTATGGTCATCCTGCGCCAACCCCAACGCAGCCATGACCGTAACCAGGAGCACGGCTCCCAGAAGCAATCCTCTCATAGTGGTCTCCTGTTCAGTGCGTGACTGAGAGGATTGTAGCAGACTCGTCAAGAGGTAGTACATTTGACCTGACCAGATATAGTACACTGGACAATAATCCATACTAAATATATAATGACCATATGCTACCGTCGCACTGGGAAATGACGGTAGCTCACGTTTCCCATGCGGCGGCGGCTTCTCAGCCGTCGTTTTTTTTATGCTCTATATGGAACATATACCAACCGATCTCCCAGGCACTATCACCGCGATACTATCAGTCATCCTGACTGGTCTGCTGCTGCTTTCCCGGCAGATCGTGGCACGCATCAAAGAGTTATTAGAAGAGAACACAACTACAACCGAGGAAACCGCAGTACAGGTCAAAGAAGCGCTGTCTGAACTAGTCAAAATGCGGCAGCAACTTACGACGTACAAGATAGAAAACAGGCTGTATAAGCGGCGCTTTATTGCAATACTGAGCGATCCGGATTGCCTCCCGGCGCGAAAGCATCTAGAAGATATTTTGGACTACATGAAAGCGCGGCAGAATGAGGAAAACTGACGATTCCGTTGTCTCTTCGCACATATCGCTTATCCGCAGCACACTGGAAACTATCCTGTTGAGCTACGACGCGCTTATCAAATATGTGCAAATGTTCGGGGATGAAGCGTACATACGGGAATTAAAGAATCAACGGCTGTGTGTCGCCGCGTTTATCACCACACTGGAGCAGAAGCATGAAGATTGACAATACCTCCCATCGCAGCTCCAACCATCACCCTCGCACGCGTAAGATTACCAGCATTATCCTGCATACTGGCGAAGGCACCCGTAGCAGTGATCTGGATTGGTTGTGCAACCGCAGCTCGCAGGTATCGGCACACTACTACGTGTGCAGAGACGGCACGGTCTACCAGCTCGTAGATGACAACCGATGCGCGTGGCACGCAGGCGTAGCCGAACACAACGAAGAGGGGATCGGGATTGAGACGGAGCACAAGACCGGGCAGGACTGGCCGGCGCTCCAGCGGCAACGTCTAGCAGAGTTGTGCCGACACCTGATTACAACCTACCGCATCCGGCAAGACCGCATACTGGCACACCGCTGGATTGCACCAGGCCGCAAGAGTGACCCGTCAGACTGGCCTGACCAGGAGCTCAGGGAGTGGATCGCCGGGCTGTATGAGACGGAGACGGCGCATTTACCCCGCGCACCACACTGGTACCGGGTGCCGGAGGGCATTCGCGCGGTCGTGCGCTACCAGGCGCATGCAGACGGGGATCGGAATACTGGAGCGTTTCTTTCTCCCAATAGCCGAGTTCACATCTCTAAATGGGAGGGGGACTGGGGGCAGTTGACATTGGGAGGGTTCGTACATAAATCGGGTGTTGAAGCGGAGTAGTAGCAGTAAAGGAGCAAGCTATGACCGACGTGCCAGAAACCACAACCACACGGTTGGAAACGAGTCTCAGTGATCGCATCGCCGCAGCCCGCGCGCAACTCGCAGCCGAGCGGGAAGGGCAGAAGGACGTTGTAGACCCTCGCAAGATGGAGAAGTTTGAATCGCTCTTTGAAAAGCTGTTCGGAGAAGAGGCGGCTATTACCCTCGGTGCTACCTTCCACTGGCGGGAGCAGCCGGTTGCCGTCTTCACCCACGAAGGCACGGAGCATGTGATAGCTGCCGTACCTGAATGGACCGGGCATGTTTCCTGGCAGCTTGACGGGGTGGAACTGTTCAAGCAGAAGTATGCACCGGAGCCTGGACAGGCGCTTGAGTACATCGTCATCGGCCTGGCCGGAGCGGTCGAATAGATCGGGCGGGCGGGCGGGCAAATTCACGGCAACACACCGGCAAGACGACTATATATAGCGGAACAGGAGTCTAAGGCATGGCAACATATACGGCAGTTGGTGGCATTCGTGCTACATACAGCTTCAAAGACGCAAAGGGAGCAACCACAAGTGCAGGGGTTATGCTTCCCGACACGGTGACACTCGCAAACGCGAAGTCGTATTGTGATGACCTGGGAGACGCCATGATCGCCGCGAGCGACGGCCAGTTGATGGGCTACAACATTAACCAGCGGTCAACCGCATCTGGGGCAACTGCGCCAGTAGCGGGCAGTCGGGTTGAGGATAAAGGCCTCTTCTCGATTCGGACGGCAGCGGGCAAGATTATGCAGGTAACACTTCCGGCAATCAAGCTGGCCGTGCTTCAGACCAATGAGCGGGATGTAGACCTCACCGACGCGCTGATCACCGCAATTACAACCCTGCTGATTACTGGGGATGGGACCGTTGCCCCAGTGGATAGCAACGCAGCAGACCTGGCACAGGTTTTGGCCGGGGTGCTTCAGCAACGAAAGGGCTTGCGGATTTAAATGGAATGGCGCTATCTCCCCCTTAAGATCTACGTCCATTATCAAGACGGGAAGGGGCGAGTCGTGTCTCCATATATTCGCCTGGTTACAAATACGACCTACGCGCCAGCACAGACATTTGCGGCTGCCTGGGCAGATGCATGCGCCGGCGCGTCAGGGGCTCAAATTCTCGGCTTTGACATCGTTGCAGAGGCTACCACGCTCTTTGCTGGCCTGCCAGCAGCCACCAGCGATGCATACCGGCAAGGCGTTCTACTCTTCGGTACAACCGTTCCAGGAGACCGATGCCTTCTGGAGATACCGAGTATGCGGGCTGATCTGCTACTCGCAACTGGGGAGTATGCCGGGGTGAAGATTGACCAGACAAAGCCAGAGATACAGGCACTGGTCAGCATGCTCTTGAACGGTAACGGAACGGTAACGCCTACGGGCCTGACAGGTAACGACCTTGATCACCTCATAGAGGCATACGTGAGGCGTCTATGAGACGGAAGCCACGCAACCCTAAGCTAACATTCCCAACAGAGCTAGGGAACGAAGTAGCGGTTTGTGTGGAAATAGAGATGGTACCGCTTCTTTGCGGCCTGCTCCGCAAGTGGGAAGTTGCCGAAACATGGGCAACTGATGAGGACTGGCAGCAGGGCTACAAGTGGGCGGCGCAGTTTCAGGAGCAACTTATGGCCGGGTGCTTGAACACGGGCATACAGACTATCATAGATGAGCAGAGACGCCTGTACAGGCTGTTAGATACCGCATTCAACGGCGCGGTCTATACGGCCACGGCATACGGGCCGATGGGCGGCGGCGGCGGCTCCTGGGGCGAGGGCGGCGGCGGCGGCGGTACCTGGGGCGACGCCAGCGGGGGCGGCGGCTCCTGGGGCAGTACCAGCGGTGGGGATTACACCTATGTGCCGGGCGATGAGGGTGAGGAAGACTACCTGTATGTAGTCAGCCCCGCGCTTCCCCCAGTCCCGCAAGAGCCAGTCACGCCCGGTCTACGCATTGACCTGAAGCATCTACCAGACATCAGCACTATCCTGGCCCACTCCAGCGGCCTGGCTGATGGAGCTACAGCAGCGCAGATTGAACTGTTCACCCAGGCACTGGGGGCACGGCTGAAACAGATTAACGACCAGGGGCTGGATACACTGGGGTTGCTGCAAACCGAGATCGCACGCTATCCGGCTGCTGGAGAAATACCAGACGGCTGGTTAGGACTGGGCAGGCGCAAGGTAGAACTTGCGGATCTCTTGCAGGCGTTGCGAGTTGGGGACGCTGGGGATAAAAATTCGCTCTGGTCAAAATTCCAGGCGATATTAGACGCAGGCGGGGATGTTGTACAGATTACCAGTACCTTAAACGACCTGTTCAATACGACTGTAGGCGGGTTTACCGAGGGCGGCATTATCGGCATGCAGATCGGCGCAACACTGGCGGCACTGGCAGCACAGCAGCAGACAACCGAAGATCTGAAGCGCATCATAGCCGACTTAGACGGTGGAGAAACCGAGCGTCCGGCTGATAATATCCTTCAAGCCTTGCGAGGGGATACCGAAGCCAGTAGCACGCGCAACGCGGCGAGTCTGCTCCAGGAAATCAAAGACCGGCTTACCGAAGCCGATCCCAATGATGACAGCCTTTTGGAAGAGTTGAGAAAACTGCTGCTGTGATGAACGAACTACCAGACGATTACGATCCAAACAACACGAAGAGCATTGCTATACCGAAAGCGCTTATACCGCTCATCTCTGGCGCATTGCGGGACATGGAGCGCGACTCGTATTGGCGGGAAGAAGACCGGGAAGCCGGAAAGCAGGCAGCATATTCTTTGCAGGAGAAACTACTATCGTGAACGGACGCATGACTGGGGAGATCACACTATTTGCCGGACCACGTATCCCGGCCGGCTGGTTGCCGTGCCGAGGGCAAGAGCTACCCATTGAGTCTAATAAAGCATTATTTGTACAGATTGGGACGGCATACGGCGGCGATGGGAAAATCACATTTGCGTTACCAGACCTCCGTAATCGCATACCCGTCGCTGCGGGGACGGAACCCCCCTGGGAGTTCGCCAGCTCGGGCGATCTGGGCGTCGGGGATGGTGGCACGCAACTGGGATATGGCTACCTCGCACTGAACTACATAATCAAGCTCTAATGCCAGAGATAGGCCAAAACCTTTCTGATAAGTTCCAGGCGATCCTGGATGCCTTAACCGGCCTGTCGGCAGTACAGGCTGATTTACTGATTGCACAGACAGCCACCAACGCGAAGCTAGATGAGATGATTAGCCTGTTGGGTGCAAATCCATTCCCAATCGTAGACGCAATTAATAGCCAGGCTGCTGCGCTCCTCACGGCACTTCAGGCGCTCGGCTCGGGCCAGATTGACCAGGCGGCTATCACGGCGGCGATTGACCAGAGCGGGCAACTGGGGAACATCTTCTCAGGCATCCAGGGCTTGGGCGGTGGTACGGACCTGGCCGCGCTGCTCACCGCGATTAGCGCAATGCGCGGCCCATCACAGCGCACCCTTACAGACCTATTCAACAAACCGACAGCAGAATTATCAGGCGACGTAACAATCGACCTGACCACGACAAACGAACGGCTCCTCTGGATACGGGATGGGCTGCTCGATCTGCGTGGCTACACTGGAGAGCGGCTAACGCTGGTCGAAATCCGAGACGCGATTCAGGCGCTGGCCGGGCCGTATCCCGGCGCAACCCTGACCGATGTCAGGAACGCTATATTTGGCATGCAGGGGCCGGTAGGAAACCAGGCCACCCTGGCGGATCTGCTTGAACCGTGGGATGCCGGGCAGGGCATCACCGCCTACAATCTGCTGGATGCGCTGAGGAGCGAAGCAATCACGCGCAACAACCTGCTGGAGCAGATCGAAGCGGAGTGGGATAGCGGGGCGGGTATCACGCCGTACAACCTGCTGGATGCACTCCGCAGCACAAGCATAACGATCCAGGAATGCATATGCAACCTGGCACTGGGACCGAGCGGGCCACCGCAGACTGGCGAAGACGCCTGCTCCGGCACAACGCTGACCAGCAACGGCATGATCCCTGACACGATATCCAGTGAGTTACGAAACACTGTTACGTTTCCGAATAACCTCCCTCCCCAACTGCAATTCACTATTGACTACGTAATAGAGACGGCAAGCGGATATACCTGGGACGGCATTTCTGTCTGGGTTACATCCAGCGCAAACACGTTCACCGCAACCGACCCCCTGTATACGCCGCATCCTACGAACGAGTGGGTAGACCTGAGCAGCTACGGCACAAGCCCGCTGAAATTCTCAGTTCCGGACGGGGAAACGATAGAGGTAACGCTGTGCGCGTCAACTATTAATGACCCCACGCCGGGCGATTGCATTAATCTGACCAGTCAGATTGTGCAATATAGCACGTCAGCATCACAATATCAGCAATCGATAGTCTGGCCGGCTGGTATGCCGGCGTCGGCTCAACAACCTGACAGTACCAGGTATGTACTAGGTGGGGAACCCGTGTATTTGGACACGACAAACTATCTCAACTGGCGCGTGCGGCTAAATGTAGATGCACCGACCAATGTTAAGATGATCGGATGTGATGACACTACCGTGTCTCCTGGTGAGCAGGTGACAATCATTGGCAGCTTCCTGTGGATCTATGTACCCGATATACGGGAGTACAGCATTGAGCTCTGCCCGCCTGGATAGTTAATAGTTAATAGTTATGCTATAATATCTTGAGTCGCACTTTTGTGAACAGGTGAGCGCCTCTTAATCAGCGGGTTGTAGGTTCGATTCCTACACGGCTCACCAGCACACTGGCGACTCGTCTAAACAGGCGGGTCGCTATTTTGTTTTAATACCAATTTCCCGCCAACCGTGCAAGAACACCACGAAGGCCACGCAGCGCGTGCAGCAGTCCACCTGACCGATCCACACGATCGTGCCCACGATGCAGCCATTCGTGCTGCTTCGTGTGCTTCGTGGTTGGTCTGATTGTTCCCGTTTGGACGTCAGATTGGTATGAAACCTTCTTGCTCTACCGCTATATCACCGATACCTGGAGCAGCACTAGCCATGCCAATCTACTTCTACAGCACCCGCACTGCCTACGGTGCATTCTCGAATTTCTCGCCCCACGCTATTGAGTGCAAGGGCGTCCACTGGCGGACGGCGGAGCACTACTTTCAGGCGCAGAAGTTCGCCGGTACGCCGCACGAAGAGGCGGTCCGGCAGGCAAAAACGCCGAAGCAGGCGGCCCAGATGGGGCGGGACCGGACGCGCCCGTTACGTGCCGATTGGGAGGCGGTCAAGGACGAGATTATGCGCGAGGCCGTTCGCCTGAAGTTCCGTACGCACCCCGATCTGCGGCAGTTGCTGCTCGACACTGGTGATGAGGAGATCATTGAGAACGCACCCGGCGATTACTACTGGGGCTGTGGTGCTGACGGCAGCGGTAAAAACATGCTGGGGAAAATCCTGATGGAGGTGCGCGCCGAGGTGCGCGCGGAGTTATCAGAAACAGCATGAAATTGGAAACGCAAATAACCGGCAATATTGGTTTGTACTACGCCTGCTATAAGCTGTCCTGCCTGGACTGGAATGTTATGCCCACTGCACGCAATGCACGCGGTGTTGACATTATTGCCTACAACACCCATGGCACCGCATTTATTGGAATTCAGGTGAAATCGTTATCAAAACGAAACCCTGTACCTCTTGGTAAGAGCCTTGATAAGATTATGGGTAATTTTTGGATTATTATCAATAATGTAGCTGATGAACCAGGCGCATTCATCATGCTCCCAGAAGAAGTGAAAGCACTGGCACATCGCAGCGAAAAGAATGAGAAAGTTTCGTATTGGCTACAACCTGCCGCATATGACACACCTGAGTTCAAAGAAGCATGGCAGCGTATTGGGCATGGTCATGAGACAATACCGTTCAAATAGCAGAACCTGCGCGGTAGCATGGCAAACCGGGTAGTTGCTCCGATACAGAACGGTTCCGCCTGCGGCAGCATGGTACGTTTTTATGTTTTTTCACAAAAAATTTTTCACTTTGTGAAAAATTTTTTGTGAAAAAAGAATGATTTCTTCCAGCCTGCCGGAGGTGGTATCCTCTTTCAGGTAAGGAATCACGCAAGCCCGGTTATTTGAAAGGTATTGGGTCATGAGATGACCTGAAATACTATTTATTCACCTCCGGCAGAGCGGAAGAAATTAGCGCTTTCACAGGAAACCTGCACTAGATGTAAATTCTTACCAAAAGAGTGCCATTTATAGGCCATCACATGCTCACCCCTCTTCCGCCGCCGCCAGCATCCTTGCCGCCGGGTACCAGTGCTCCCGCACATCGCCAACCAGGTAGAGCGACCCCGTGACCCAGACCAGATCGGTGGGTGTGGCGATGTCCAGTGCCAGGCTGATTGCCTCCAGCGGATCGGGGACAATGCGGATGTTAAGCTGTGGCGCATGCATGGCCGCCAGATCTGCCAGTGCCTGCGGCTCCAGCGGCTCCCAGCGATGTTTTGCCCGGAAGGCCGTTACAATCACCTGGTCGACTCGCTCCAGCAGCGGCGGTAACAGCGCATGCGCGTCTTTGTCGGCCTTGAGTGCCGGCAGCAGGATGCGCCGTTTGTCGGCGTAGGTTGTATCGATCACCTGGAGGGCCGTGCGCAGTTTGTCGGGGTTGTGCGCGCCATCCAGCAGGACCGTCGGTGCTTCCTGGACGATCTCCATCCGCCCGGGTAGCCGCGCCGTTGCCAACCCATGCCGCAGCGCCTGCTCCGATAGGATGAAGCCGGGCAGTGCTTCGACCGCCGCAACTGCGCAGGCAGCATTGGCACTGTAGGTATTATCGAGCATTCCCGGCGCGAGTCCAGTCAGGGTGCGGGTGGGCAGATGTAGTGTAAACGTTCCCGTCGCTTCGGATTGCCAGGTGATATCCGGCCCCACCTGCCAGAGTTGCGCACCCTGCATTGCGCAGCGCTCGGCGATAATCCGGCGGGCTTCCGGTTGCGCGACGCCGCTGATCACATGCCGGCCCGGCTTGATAATGCCCGCCTTCTCCTGCGCAATTGCCGCAACCGTATTCCCCAGGATCGCCGTGTGATCCAGTCCGACATTCGTCAGCACGGCGACGCCGGCGGGCAGCACATTGGTCGCATCCCGCGCGCCGCCCAGTCCCACCTCGATCACGGCGACAGCGACTCCTGCCTGCTGAAAGAGCAGGAACGCCAGCGCCACCTGCGCCTCAAATGGGGTCGGGGAGCCGGCCGGGTTGGTGGCGGCAACTTCGTCCAGTGCCGGTTTGAGCATCGCAAATAGTGCCGACAAGCGGCTGGTTGCGACGATCCGCCCGTTGAGTTGGTAGCACTCGTTCAGGATCTGCAGGGCAGGCGAGAGGTAGAGCCCGGTGCGGTAGCCGGCCGCGGTCAGCATGGCCGCAGCCATAGCCGCCGTGGTGCCCTTGCCGGAGGTTCCGCCGATATGGATCGCCGGGAAGTGGTGGTGCGGATTGCCCAGCACCTGCAACAGATGCGTGATCCGCTCCAGGCGCAGGTTGACACCGGGGTCGAAGCGCGCCGACAGTTGGAGCTGCGCCAGCGCCTGCTCCAACTGTCGGTACTGTTGGATAATATCGTTTAATACCATGTGTTACGTGATACGTATATAAATCAGGGTTTCAATCCCGATAGCGACATATTTCGCCTGCGGCAGCATGGTGCTTTTGTACTCTTTTGCCCTGCCGGAGGCGGAACTATCTTCCAGGTCAGGGACTGCGTAACTCCTGTTCATCAAATCACCGCTCCGGCGGTCGTGGCAGCGTAAACTGGAGCGTCCCTTCAACCGGGGTATCCTGGCGGGTGCGCCAGCCCCAGGTGGCGTTGATCGTCTGCAGGTAGGGATCGGGGTTGAGCAGTTGATCGATCATGTAGGTTGAGCCGGTCAGAATGATAATATCGGTATCATGCCGCATCGCCTGCGCGACGGTAACAGCCTGCTGAGGTTCGGCAATAAACAGCACCGGGATATCGGCACGGATGCTCTCCACCTCTTTTTTGACCAGTTGCAACTCCTGGCCCTTGAAGGCCACGCCGGTTACGATAATCGCTTTTGCCACCGGCACGAGCGGCGTGAGGTTCGCCACCGCCGAGCGCTTCCCGGACACGCCCACGACGAAGATCTTCCCGCTTGCGTCAAACTTCTGGGTCAACTCCCCGGCCAGGGCCGCGAGTTTCTCCGGGTTGTGCGCAATATCGGCATACACGCCCGCGGCCACCTGCCAGAAGCGACCCACAAAGCGCACCGCCGGCATCCGGCTGATCGCCTGCGCCGGATCAATCTCCGGGAAGAGTGCGCGGAGAACCGTCAGACTGAGGGCTGCATTCCAGCGCTGATGCTCCGAGGTCAGCAGCGCCTCCGGCGGCAGCGCCTGCTCTGTCGCCGCCGCGATCAGTTGATCAAGCTGATCCACCTCCGGTTGAGCGATGGTGTGGAGCGGCGCATGCTGGTCGCGGCAGATCGCCGCGAGGATCTGCCGGGTTGTATCGTCCTGCGCGCTGCTGAAGAGCGGCACCCCCCGGCGCACAATGCCGGCCTTGTCCAGAGCGCGCTGCCACGGCAACGGCCCCAGCAGATGCTCATGATCGCGCCCGACGTTGGTCAGCGCCGTCGCCACTACATCCAGCGCAGTTGCCTGATCATAGCGCCCGCCGACGCCGGTTTCGATGGCCGCCCAGTCCACCTGATGTTGATCAAACAGGGCCAGCGCCATCAGAATGTTCACCTCGTGGAAGGTGGGAAGGTGCTGCTCATTCTCCAGCGCCAGCTCAATTAGATGCGGCTTGACGGTCATCTCCCAAACCTGTGTCACAGCATCCTGCGCAACGGCCGTTCCGTCAATGCTAAAGCGTTCGCGGTAGTCGAACAGATGCGGCCCCAGAAATGCGCCCGCCTTACCCCGGCAGGCCAGTCCGGCCTCGAGGAAGCGGCAGGTTGAGCCTTTGCCGCTGGTGCCGGCGACCTGGATCAGCCGGGTGGGATGGCCCTGTGGCCAGAGCCGGTCAACCGACCGGCGCAGCAACGCCAGCCGCCCCAGTTTGGCAACCGACCAGCGGGCATGGTAGATCTGATCGACCGTGTTGTAGTAGCTCGGGTTGAAGGTGTCGTCCATTAGAAATCCCAGGGCTAAACTGCGGCAGGTCGGCTACCGCAGTCAGGATGTTCGCTCCGGCTAATGCCCGCGCACACGCTGTGGAATGATCCGGATCGGTACCGAGTAGCTCTGCGCAAAGCCATCCGGCGTGACCTGGATGCGCTTGAAGCCTTCCTGATATTTCGTCACATAGTCCGCCACCTGATTGGCTGGTAGTGCGTTCGTATCCACCCGCGCCGTGCCGGTCATGACAATGATATTGCCGCCGCGGCCATCGCCATCGAAATTCAGGGCAATTCGGGGGGTACGGGCGATATTGCGAATCTTGGGCGTATCCGGCTGGCTATACATCAAGATCTGTGTACCATCCCAGAGAAACCAGACCGGGCTGGGCTGCGGCGTGTTATCCGCGCCGATGGTCGTCAACCAGATAATGCGTTCTTCGCGCAGGCGGCGGTCAACCCGGGCACCAAACTCGGTAGACAGGTCAAGGTCAAGCATGGAAACCTCCTCAACGACTGCGTATGCGGGGATTGCTGTTGTAATGGTAAGGCCACCGGGCACGCGTGTCAATGCCGCATGTCCATGCAGCAAATCCTGCATTGGCCGCTCAACATCGGGACACCCGGCAGCGCCTCCACTGGCGGGAGTGGTATAATCGATCCCACAACACGCCCTACGGACTACGGACTACGGACTACGGACTACGGACTACGTTCAAAGGAGTACATTATGCACATCGTTGTGTGTTTGAAACAGGTGCCACGCGATAACTCGGTGAAGATCAACCCTGACCGCAGCATCAACGCCGAGGGTATCGAGAAGATTATCAACCTGTTCGACGAGTATGCCGTCGAAGAGGGGTTGGCCTGGCATGAGCAGCATGGTGGCAAACTCACCCTGCTCTCGCTGGGCCAGAGCGACTGGGTAGAGCAGCAGCGCCGCGCGCTGGCAATGGGCGCGACCGATGCACTGCTCCTGAATGACCCGGCCTTTACTGATCTCGACACGCTAAACGCGGCCCGGGTGGTGGCG
>DAOTUI010000161.1:0-31049 GCA_034437035.1 Chloroflexaceae bacterium | reverse complement strand
CCGGATTGCATTGGAATGCGGTTGGTTGGACTGGCAGAAACCATCGCTCCAGCAGAACATTTCCCGCATCGGGACGGGTAACGGACGCGCAGAAGCGCGTCCCTACCACAAAAAGTCTACACCTGAGAGATCACCCCATCACTCCGTCACTGCACCCGCACCACCTGCGTCGCCACCACCGGCAGACCCTCCGGCGTGACTACCCGCAGGCGTAGCGTATACTCACCCGGCGCAAAGGTATCCGCCTGCCAGACCCCCAGCAGCCGCGCTTCCTTCCCGCCGATGCCCCGGCTTACCGGCTGCCATGCCTGCGGATCACTGCCCGCGCCGACCTCCAGCGTAAAGGCGAAGCGCGCTGTCCCGTTGACAAACACCTGCTGCCGGGGAACCGTGCCGTTCTCGCTTACCGGGGCCAGCGCCGCCACCGCCGCATCGGACGAGGGTTGCGGCGGCGGGCAGGGCTGCGTGGGCGGTTGCGGAATGCCGTTGCGCTGCGCCCAATCCTGAAAGCGCGGCGGATAGACCGCAAAGGTCACTTCGCGCACCTGGCCCGGCGGCGTGTAGGAGGCCGCCAGGCAACCGCCGTCACCGCCGACCCGCACCGAGCGGTAGACCACATCGGTGTCGCGGGGTTCGCTGCCCGCCACAAACAACTCCGTGATCGGGCGGGGACAGGCGTCGCTGGCTACGCCGCCCGTATCGGCGCAGACCGCCTGCTCTATCACCCCCGGCGGGCGCGGGAAGGGTTGATGCGGCCGGTCCTGATGGTAGGTCAGCATCAAATCTTGCCAGATCTCACCCGCGCCATTTGCGCCGGCGATCTCCTGCATCGGTGCGTTGTCATTATTGCCGACCCAGACGCCAATCGTCACCTCGGGCGTATAGCCCAGCGCCCAGGAGTCGCGCCAGTCGTTGCTGGTGCCGGTCTTGACGGCGGCGGGCCGGCCGTCGGGCAGTTCCATCACATTGCCGCGCCCGAACATGTACCAGCGTGCCTGGTTATCGCTCAGAATATTGGTTATCAGGAAGGCAATCTGCTCGCCCTGGTCGCCCAACACCTGGCGGCCCGGTCCCGGCGTCCAGCGTTCCAGCATTTCGCCCCGGCTGTTCGTCACCTGGAGAATGGTCGTTGGCGGCTGGTAGCGCCCGCCGTTGCGCAGCGTGTTGTAGGCCGCGCTCAGGTCCAGCAGGCGTACCTCGTTGCTGCCCAGCGCCATCGCCAGGCCATGGCGGGAGGGATCATCAAAGGTGGTGATGCCCATACTGGTTGCCAGATCCACAAACGGCTCAACCCCCACAAACTCCAGCGCCTTGACCGCCGGGATATTGAGCGAGTTTGCCAGCGCCATTCGTACCCGCTGCGGACCATGCCAGCTATTGTCATAGTTCATGGGTGTATACTCGGTGTCATTCCCCTGACGAAAGCTGGTCGGCTCATCCCAGATTACCGTGGCGGGGGTCCAGCCGCGCTGTAGGGCGGCCGCGTAGACAATCGGCTTGAGCGCGGAGCCGGGCTGGCGCGGCGCCAGCGCCACATTCACCTCGCCGTCGATCTCCGGGCTGTTGTAGTCGATGCTGCCCACCAGCGCCGGCACCTGTCCATCGGGCGACAGCATGACCACGGCGGCGTTGTGCGCGTTGCGCGTACGCAGCGGTGGGTTGCCATCCACGCCCTCGGCGATATGCTGCCGCGCGATCCGCTGCGCCTCGGCCTGCCAGTGCAGATCGATACTCGTAGTCACGCGCAGGCCGCCCCGGTAGAGCAGATCCGGCCCGTAGCGCTCCTCCAGCATATCGCGCACATAAAAGACAAAATGCGGCGCAACAATATCGGTCAGCGGCGACACCAGCGTGATCGGCTCGGCAAAGATCGCCTCGGCCCGCTGCGGTGTCAGGTAGCCATACTTGACCATCAGATCAAGCGTGATCCGCTGGCGCTGCCTGGCTCCCTCCAGATTGGTGAAGGGGTTGAGCCTGGTCGGTGACTGGGGCAGACCCGCCAGCAGCGTCGCCTCGGCCTCGGTCAACTCCCAGACATGCTTGCCGAAATATTGCCGGGCCGCCGCGCCCACGCCGTACGCCTGCGCGCCGTAGTAGACCTCGTTCAGGTAGATACTCAGGATCTGGTCCTTGCTATACTCCTGGCTCACCTGGTAGGCCAGAATCGCCTCGCGCAGTTTGCGCTCATAGCTGACCTCAGTGCGCTCCGCCGGGGAGAGCAGGATGTTGCGCACCAGTTGCTGCGTGATCGTGCTGCCACCGCTGACAATCTCCTGGTGCCGGTAGTTCAGCCAGACCGCGCGCACAATCCCGCGCAGATCGACGCCGGGGTTCTCATAAAAGCCGGCATCCTCAACCGCAATCGTGGCATCCTTGAGCATACGCGGGATGCGGTCAAAGCCGACCACCGTGCGATGCCCGGCCTGCGGGTCCACCAGTTCATACAGCAGCGTCTGCCCATCGCGGGCATAGATCCGCGTGGTCTCAAACGAGCGGTGCTGCCCGATCTGCTGTGGGTCGGGCAGATTCTGGGCATACTCGCGGTAGATTAATAATCCTGCCAGCACTAGCAGCAGGAAGGCCAGCAGGGTTAGCTTGACAAAAGCCAGGAATAACCGCCAGAGAAACAGCAGCGGGGAGAAACGGCGTTGGCGGCGCTCGGGTTTGCGCGCAGGGGACATAACACTCTCATCATCAGGTTGTTCTAAACTCCACGTATTACGCGGTTTGCCGCGAAGGGACATAGTTCGCCTTCGACAGGTTGGTACCAGACATCACTTTTTCAGGAAATTCCGGCTCTGTGAGCCGGAATTTCCTGAAAAAGAATAAAAAAGTACCATGCTGCCGCAGGCGAATCGGGCTTCCATCGAGTTAAACGCCCGGTTTGAACACGCACCGCGTAACTCCTGTAAATTATAGCACGCCACGTTGAAGATAGCAGCCGATTCATGTATCATGGGTTGTCATACGACTTTCATATGCACTATGCGAAGGCCGTTTGAGAGGCGCAGTTCCGGCAGACCGCCGCGTCTGCGGGAGGGACGCACGGGAATCTCGGCTTCAGCCGGTTGTGGTCTCTATCGCTTACGATGAAGCTGTTCGCGGTAGGGACGCGCAGAAGCGCGTCCGCATCCCATCCGGGTATGGCGTGCGGCAGCAGAACGGTACATAGAATGCATCCTACGGCTATAATCCGGATAGAATTGCTATAGTCACAGCACGGAGGAATAATGGGCAAGAAGAAGAAAAAGCAAAAGTCACGTTCAAAGCAGTCATCTGGTTCCGCTATTACCGCGCTGGTCAAGGGGTTGCAGCGGGCCGAGCAACTGATGAATCAGGCCGACTGGGATCAGGCGCAGGCGACGCTGCTGCATCTCAATCAACGTCATCCCAACCAGTTTGATGTTGTATATCTGCTTATGGCAGTTGCCTATGAACAGCAAGATATGCAGCAGTACCAGCAGTGGGGCGAGCAACTCCATCGGCTGGCCCCCGACGACCCGGAAACCACGGCGGCGTTGATGGGGGCTTACCTCACCAATGGACGCCCGGCCCTGGGGTTGCGTACGGCGCGCTATTTCCTGGAGCGCTGGCCCGACGACGAGGAGTATGCTCCCGAAGTGCGCCGGACGGTGGCCGAGGTTGAGCCCATGTTCAACGAACTGCTGACCACCTACGGGCTGACTGGCGAGCATGCCGGCGCGGTTGCTACCATGCACGAGGAGGTTATGAGCCTCTCTGAGCAGGGCAAATTTGCGCGCGCCCGCGAACGCGCCCAGGAACTGCTCAAGCTGCGGCCTGACTTTACCCCGGCCTACAACAATATCAGCCAGGCCTACTTTGTTGAGGGCGAGATTGAGCAGGCCATTGCCACTGCCCGGCAGGTGCTCACCATCGCGCCGGATAACTACCATGCGCTCTCCAACCTGACGCGCTACCTCTGCCTGACCGGACATCTGGACGAGGCGCGGGAGTGGGCCGAACGGCTCAAAGCGGTCGAGTCAAGTGACACGGATGTCTGGGTGAAAAAGATGGAGGCGCTGAGCTTTCTGGGTGACGATGAAGGTGTGATGGACGCCTTCCAGGGGGCTGAACGGAGCGGCGTGCTACGCGAGTCGTTCGCCCATCCGCTGCTCTACCATCTGACAGCAGTTGCCGCGCTACGCCTGGGCAATGAGAAGAAGGCCCGGCACTACTGGCAGCAGGCGCTCAAGCAAGCGCCCTGGCTGGAGTTGGCCCGGGCTAACCTGGACGACCTGCAGCAGCCGGTGGGCGCACGGCATGCCCCCTGGCCGTTCACCCTCGGCGAGTGGCTCGCGCCCGAACGGTTTAACCGCCTGGCAAGCTCGGCGCAACGTGCCACCCGGGGCAAGAGCGGCAAGGCTTCAACCCGGGCTTTGCAGGATTGGCTGGAGGCCAACCCGGATATCACTGCCCTGATACCGCTGCTGCTTGACCGGGGTGATCCGCAGGGGCGCGAGTTTGCGTTCCGTACGGCCACTGCCGCCGAACTGCCCGAACTCAACGTCGCCCTGCGCGACTTCGCCCTGAGCCGGCGCGGTCCCGACAGTATGCGTCACCAGGCGGCCACCGCCGCAAATGAAGCGGGCCTCTTGCCGTCGGGCGAGGTGCGTCTCTGGCTGCAAGGCGAGTGGCGGGATATCATGCTGATGTCGTTTGAAATCAGCGGCGAACCCGACTCCCAGGGGCACTCGCCCAAGGTGACACAATTAATGCAGGACGCCACACTGGCGTTACACGATCATGATCATGAAACGGCGGAGGAGTTGATCCGGCAGGCGCTCGAACTGGAACCGGATGCGCCCGATCTGCAGAACAACCTGGCCGTGGCCTACAGTATAAGCGGGCGTACCGCCGAAGCCGAGGAACTCAT
The DNA here is from genome assembly GCA_034437035.1 of Chloroflexaceae bacterium. Taxonomy (GTDB): domain Bacteria; phylum Chloroflexota; class Chloroflexia; order Chloroflexales; family Chloroflexaceae; genus CAKZQX01. The sequence continues at coordinate 26,155 of DAOTUI010000161.1, read as the reverse complement.
CAAACAGATTCACCAGCAACATCCGAACTACTTCTTCGCCCGGTTGAGCGTAGCGCGGATACATATCCGGAATGGGGAGATCGAGCAGGCCCAGGAGTTGGTCAAGCCCTTACTGGCGCGGAAAAAGTTCCACACCAGCGAGTTTACCCAACTCTGCGACGTTGAGGCCGAACTATGGATCGCCGATGGCAAACCGGATGCCGCGCGCGCCTGGCTGAATCTCTGGGCCGATGTTGACCCGGACAACCCCCAACTTGCCTCGCGGCGGATGCAACTGGAAGGTACCGGTTTGCGGCAGAACTTAGAGAAGTTAGTTGGTCGATTCAGGTAGCTATTCCCACAGCCAATGAACGTTGAGAAACAGTCCGGATATGGAGTGCGGCAGCCTGGCTGCCGCCTCCTGCTTGTTGCGGTACTGGAACAACCGACTGAAGTTGGGCCTCCCGATCAGGAATGTCCGGAATACATTTCAAAGTTCATCAACTGGTTTCTGCCGCTGTGACTGATTGAAGCCGGCACGACGAACAACCTCATTACCCTCACCACAGTAACCCGTAACCCATAACCGTTAACCTCTACTACTAACTTCCGGCTTGCTGGTCAGGGCGACCGGCATCTGGACATCCAGTGCCGGCTCTTCCTTCCCCTCAACCAGGGTGACGGCGCGCTCCAAAGCTGCAATACGGTCAGTCATCAGGTGATCACGGGGGAGCAGTTCGAAAGTACCCAACCGCTCCAGTTGCTCCTGCATGACTGGATCATCACTGACCACAAAGACATGACAGTGAGCTTCGACGGCATCCTCAATCGCATTCTCAATTGCCAGTGAAACCGTCACATCGAGCATCGGCACATCGCGCAGGTCGATGACCGCAGCAGCATAGTTCCCGATTGCTGCATGCTGGCGGGCAATCGCCTTGGAGACGCCAAAGATCATCGGGCCGCTCAGATAGAAGAGCAGTACGCGGCCATTGGCGCGGTCGAGCAGTTCGCGTTCCCGGTCGTCTAACTGGATGGCATCGTCCGCGTCGCTGATAGCTTTGACATTCTGCGCCTGCAATTCACTGAGCCGATCAATCGTCAGGATATTGGCGATAAACACGCCGACACCAACCGCAACAATCAGATCGACAAAAACGGTGAGTAACAGCACGCCATACATAATCAGCGTAGTTTGTCGGGAAACCCGATGGGCCCGCTTGAGAAAACTCCAGTCCAGGATGTTAACCCCGACCATCAGCGCAATTCCGGCCAGCACCGCCAGCGGAATACCCTGGATCAGCCGGGCCGCGCCCAGCACAACCAGCAGCAGCAGTAGCGCGCGGGTCAGGCCGGAGAGGGCCGTCCGTGCGCCGGTCTGAATATTCAGTACGGTGCCCATTGTGGCCCCGGCCCCCGGGAGACCGCCAAACAGGCCGGACATGATATTGCCGATGCCCTGGCCGATCAACTCCTTGTTGGATTTATGCTCGGTGCGCGTCAGACTATCGGAGATCACCGCCGTCAGCAGGGTATCAATGCAACCCAGCATACCCAGCACCATCCCATCCACCACCATCGTGGTAACTTGTGCCGCCGTAAAAGTGGGCAGGTAGAGTTCCGGCAGACCGACGGGGATCTCACCAATCCGGCGAATGTCGGCATTGGCAAAGAAGAAAACCGAGATAAGCGTGACCAGAACCAGCGCCACCAGGGGTGGGGGCGCATAACGCTTCAGCCGTTTGGGCATCAGGAAGAGAATAGCTATCGTTATAACCGCGAGCGTTGTTTCTGTCGGATCAATATTGCGCAGCAGTTCCGGTAGACTCTGGAGTGTGCCGATAACTCCACCAGGCGGGCTCGGCTGGCCCAGGAAGGGCGCAATCTGCAAAATAATCAAGATCACCCCAATGCCCGACATAAAGCCCGAAATGACGCTGTAGGGCATCAGCGTGACATATTTGCCCAGCCGGAGCAACCCCAGAATGATCTGAAACAGACCCGCAATCATCACGACCGTGAAGGCCATCGCCAGGCCGTTTTCCGGATTGCCGGCAACCATCCCGGTAATAACCGCCGTCATAATCACGGTCATCGGGCCGGTCGGCTCGGATATCAGCGTGGGAGTACCGCCGAACAGGGCGGCAAACAGGCCAACCAACACCGCGCCATAGAGCCCGGCAGTGGGCCCGGCGCCCGAGGCAACTCCGAATGCCAGCGCCAGGGGCAGTGAAACAATCGCCGCTGTGATACCGCCAAACAGATCGCCACGCAGGTTGGTAAAGCGAATGTCATTTGTGAGTTGCATACTTTCTCCTAAGCTGACGCTACGATTTCAGTGTACGCTGAAACAATGCACGGTTTGGGGCGTGGATAACGTGAATTGAACCGACCACCGGGAGCGGTGACTCAGCCGTTGATGCGCGCAGAGCATTCCGGGGGGCGGATATGCCCGACCCCTGTGCTTGTAGGAAGCGCAGACAGCGCACGTTTGCTCTATATCGGTATGGATGACGGAAGGATTGGATAGCGCATATCCTACCATGATCTTTACCGATTTTCAACATGCATGCATGTGCCGGGGTGGGCTTCAGGTTAGAGGCGTCTTATCGGTCTTTATGCTGCGCACTGTCTGCACGCAAGTGCAGGTATCCGGCACAGGGATTGCCGGTATGTAATGGGAGCCGTAAATGGATTGCTTTAACCCGTGTCTTTTGAAAGTTCAAATATATTTCCAGGAGGTTACTTTGTATCCGGAGGACAAAAAAGGGCTGATGTGGTTGACGAATGCCCGGCACGATGTTATACTCCAAAGTCAATGTTATCTCTTTTGCAAGAGGTTAGAACGCTGCGGTCCAGCGAGGAAAACGTAGCTCCCCAGGTTGTAGATTAATCCCGGTGTGCGTATAACCAGTGAGGACAGCGCCGTCTTTTTCGCGTTCGCAGCGGACACGGGCATTTATTACGACAAAAGGAGTGTTCCAATTAAAGACCGATTACGTGTCAACAACCGCATCCGTGCGCGTGAAGTGCGGCTGATTGATGAGGAAGGCACGCAGGTCGGGATTATCCCGATGCGTGAGGCGCTGCAAATGGCAGAGGAACGGGGCCTGGACCTGGTTGAGGTTGCGCCCAATGCTAATCCGCCGGTCTGTCGGGTGATGGACTATGGTAAGTATCGCTATGAGCAGAGCAAGAAAGAGCGTGAGGCGCGCAAGAATCAGCGGCAGAGTGAGATGAAAGAGGTGCGGCTGCGCCCCAAGACGGATGAGCATGATCTGTCGGTAAAATCAAAGCAGGCGCGACGATTTCTGCAGAGTGGTGACAAGGTAAAGTTCACGGTGCGTTTCCGGGGGCGCGAGATGGCGCATCCCGATATTGGTCGTGAAATGCTTGACCAGATTTCCGACTCGCTACGCGATATTGCTGTGGTCGAACAGAAGCAGGCAATGGAAGGGCGCGCTGTTTCGCTGGTGCTTGCGCCCAATCCTAAGGCGCTGAAAGCGCTCCAGCAGGCGCAGCGCAAGCAGGCGCAGGCCGATCAGCAGTCGCGCAAGGAGGCCCGGGCTGAGAAAGCTGGGGACGCGGGTAATGGTAATGGCGTGGATGTAGAAGCAGACGAAGATCTGGATGAAGATGAAGACGAAGAATAGGATGTTACCCAATGCCTAAAATGAAAACCCACAAGGGGGCAGCACGCCGGTTTAAAATTACCGGCAGGGGCAAGTATATGCAGGCCAAGGGTGGTCGTGGTCTCAAGCGTAACCGCGCCAAGCGTGTACGCCGCCTCTACGGTAAGATGCTGCCAACCGCCGAGGCCAATAAGAGCCATCTGGAAGTAGCGCTGCCGTATGGAGTAAAGTAACCGGCGGGAGTTAGCCGGTCGTCCGGGATTTCCCCGGAGTGAACCCTGCTTCTGCTATCTGAATATCTGCTAAACGGAGGAATCAATGGCCCGTGTAAAACGTGGCGTTATGGCCCGTAAAAGCCATAAAAAGGTGATGAAGCAGGCCAAGGGCTACTGGGGTAGTCGGAGTCGCCACTTCCGCCCGGCAAATGAGACGGTAATGCATGCGCTGGCGTATGCCTACCGTGACCGCCGCAACCGCAAGCGTGATTTCCGGGGGCTCTGGATCCAGCGGATCAATGCCGCCGCGCGCTTGAATGGTACAACCTACAGCCGGCTGATGAAAGGCTTGAAGGACGCCGGGATCGACCTGGATCGCAAGATGCTGGCCGATCTGGCGGTACGTGATCCTGCGGCCTTTCGTTCGATTGTCGCCGAGGTTCAGTCAGCGTCATAGGCCGGTGATCACCAGTACCGCGAATTCGCACGTCAAATACATCCGCTCGCTAAGCGCTGACCGTCGAGAGCGCCACCGCGAGCGGTGTTTTGTGCTTGAAGGAGTGCGCCTGGTGCAGGCGGCCCTGCACACGGGGGTTCCGGTGCATCTGGGACTCTATGCGCCGGAGCAACTGGCAGCAACGGATGCCGGCCGGCATCTGCTGGAGCAGTTCGCTGACCAGTCCGGTTGGTATGCGGCAACACCACGCGTGGTCGCCGCCGCCGCCGATACAGTGACGCCTCAGGGTGTGGTTGCGGTTGCGGCCTGGCCGAACCTGCCGCCGCGCCCCGGTCTGACGCTGGTCCTCGATGCTATTCAAGATCCGGGGAATGTCGGTACGCTGCTGCGCTCGGCGGCGGCGGCCGGTGCCGGGCAGATCGTCTGCATGCAGGGCACGGCGGATATCTACAGCCCCAAGGTTGTGCGCGCGGCAATGGGGGCGCACTTCTATCTGCCGCTGCAGGTTGACCGGCAGTGGGATGATCTCGCCGGGATGCCGGCGGCCGGGACCGCAGTTTATGCGGCTGTTGCGCAGGCTCTGCTGCCCTACTACGCAGTTGACTGGTGCCGACCGGCTGCGTTGATTATTGGGAATGAAGCCCAGGGGGTCAGCGACGCGGGTCTGGCGCTGGCAACGGCGTTCATTACTATCCCGATGGAAGGACCGGTCGAGTCGCTCAATGCGGCGATAGCAGGAAGCGTGATATTGTTTGAGGCATTGCGCCGGCGAACAGAGGATCGATGCCTGAGAAGTGAGCGGGGGGACCATGAGCATTACAGATGAGTTGACTGAGGTAGAGCAGCGGGCGCAGGACGAACTGGCAGCCGTTACCGATCTGAACGGGCTCGCCGGGTGGAAAAGTTCCTACCTGGGTAAGGGTGGGGCGATTACCCGTCTCAGTCGCGGCATGGGCGCACTTCCCGCCGAAGAGCGGCCAGTGGTCGGGCAGCAGGTAAACCGCCTCCGCGCGACCCTGGAGCAGGCTTACAGCGATGCTGAAGCCCGGTTAAAAGCGGCGGCACGGGAAGCTACTCTTGCAAGGGACCGGGTTGACGTAACGCTGCCGGGTCGCCGGCCCGAGTTGGGCCGGTTGCACCTGACGACGCAGGTGTTCCGTCAGATTATCAATATTTTTGCTGAGATGGGCTTCCAGGTCTGGGAGAGCCGCGAAGTTGAGACGGACGACTACAACTTCGGTCTGCTCAACTTCCTGCCGGATCATCCGGCGCGGGATATGCAGGATACGTTTTATGTGGAGATGCCGCCCAATGCGCCGAAAACGCTGCTGCGGACGCATACATCGCCGGGGCAGATCCACGCGATGCACCGCTATGCGCCCAATCCGCTGCGTGTGCTGCTGCCGGGGAAATGCTACCGCAACGAGCAGGTGACGGCGCGCAGTGAGTTTATGTTCCACCAGTTTGAGTTCCTGGCGGTGGGGCGCAGCATTACGATGGGCGATCTGAAGGGTACGCTTGACTTCTTCGCCGAACGGCTGTTTGGGAAGGGTACGCGCACGCGCTTCCGGGCAAGCTACTTTCCCTTTACCGAGCCCAGTGCTGAGATGGATGTTAGTTGTTTCCTGTGTGGCGCAAAGGGCTGCCGCGTCTGCAAGTACACCGGCTGGCTGGAGATCGGTGGCTGTGGAATGGTTCACCCGAATGTGCTGCGTAATGGCGGCTATGATCCGGAGAAGTTTAGCGGTTTCGCGGGTGGATTCGGCCCGGAGCGGATTACCATGCTCAAGTATGGCATTGAAGATATTCGCTGGTTCTACAGTGGCGATGTGCGCTTCCTCGAACAGTTCTCCTGAGTGGCTCTGAGACGTGAAGCGTAAAAGGTCATGCGAATAAGACATGCTGCGCTTCACGTTTCCCATTTCCCCCTGTACGCGCTGCTGCTCCTCTTTTTGCTGTCGGCAACGCTGTACAATATTGTCGTTCCCCTGGGAGAAGGGCCGGATGAGCCGGGCCATATGGCGTATGTGCTGTTCCTGGCACGCGAGGGCCGACTGCCACGCCAGCATGCTGCCGTCGGGCAGGTTGATGTACCGGGCGAGGGGCATCAGCCGCCGCTGGCCTATCTGTTGGCGCTGCCGACGGTGGCCTGGCTCCCCCCTGCCGAACGTGAAATCTCCCTGAGCGACAATCCCGATTTCCTCTGGAATAGTGGCAGCGAACCGGCGGCCTTTATGCGCTCCAGCCAGGAGTACTGGCCGTGGCGCGGGGTGGTGTTGGCCTGGCATCTGGCGCGGGGCGTTTCAACGCTCCTGGGGCTGGTGACGCTAATCTGCACCTGGAAAGCCGCACATGCGCTGGTTCAACCCGACCGGACTACGCAACCTGCGTGGGCATACCTGCCCCTGCCGGCAACCGCATTTGTCGCGCTAAATCCGCAGTTTTTGTTTACCTCGGCGCTGGTAACAAATGATGCGCTGCTGACGGCCTTGAGCGCGGGGTTGTTCTGGCTGGCGGTTCGTCCACCTGCGGTTAGCCACCGCCACCACTGGGCGCTGCTGGTAGGTGGACTGTTTGGGCTGGCGCTGCTGACCAAGCAGAGCGCGCTGCTACTGGCCCCGCTGCTGCTCTGGGCCAGTTGGCGCGCCGGTAGTGGTAACTGGTGGGCAACGACTCGCATTGTCATCACCTGGGCGGCGGTTGCACTGCTGCTCGCGGGTTGGTGGTATGCGCGTAACTGGCAGCTCTACGGCGACCCGTTCGGGCTAGGCGTGTTTCGCGATGAGTTTATGACCCAGGCATTTAGCTGGCGCAGTCCGGCGGCCTGGCACACGGCTCTGACGCAACTCTATGCCTCGTTCTGGGCGCGCTTCGGCTGGATGAGTCTGCGTCCGCCGGTGTGGGTTATCCGGGTGTACGCGCTGGTCGGCCTGATTGCGCTCGGTGGGTTGGTGCTGTACCTGGGTCGCCGGCTGCGTGCCGGGGAATTGCGGCGGCACTCGCTACGCTCTATCGTCGATTCATCATGGGTGGCGGTGTTGCTGCTGCCGCTGTCGGCGCTGGCCTGGACGGTGAGCTTTGCGCTGACAGCGGGTCTGGTGGCCTGGCAGGGGCGGATGCTCTTCCCGGCGCTGCCCGCGATTGCAATTCTGCCGGCTGTGGGCTGGATGCCGTTGCCACGCCTGGTCACTGGTGCCGGGTTGGTGGGGTTACTGGCACTGGCGCTCTACCTGCCGCTGGGGGTGATTCGTCCGGCGTATGAGTGGCGAACACTACCACCACAGCAGGCGCAGGCACGGCTGGAGCAACTGGTCACGGCACGATTTGCGCAGTCCTGGGAGCGTGGCGTGGAACTGCGCGGCCGGCGATTGGAAGGGATTGCCCGTCCCGGAGAGACCATCACTGTGACGCTGACCTGGCATGCCCTGGAGCCGATTCCCCAGGACTGGACCGTCTTTGTGCATCTGGTGGACGATGCGGGGCGCATTGTGACGGAGGATAACCAGCGCCCGCAGGCGGGCGCGTTTCCGCTGCCCCGCTGGACACCGGGCGATTGGGTGGAAGATCCGCATCCGCTGACATTGCCCGCCGATCTTCCGCCGGGACGTTATGAACTGCGCGCGGGACTCTATCTGCCGGAGGAGCGCGGACGGCGGCAGTATACTCGGACAGTTGGGGGTGAGCCGGTGAGTGATGTGGTGACATTGGGCGTGATCGAAGTGCGGTAAGTGTATTCATATCGCTGTGGATGACGAGGTTTAGATAGCAGAGTGATAATTTCCTCTGCGTATTCCTACCTGCAACACTGGTCATATGACCAGAGGAGAAGTCCTTCTGAAGCCGGTAGCACTATCAGCATTTACTGCTACACTGAAATGTAGCAACCTCCTCTCTTAATAAATATGTGTGCAGTATCCTGGCGTTTTGGGTCATCGTTTTCATCCGATCTATGCTATTGCTATGCATCTCCTCATTATTTTAACATTCACTCATAAACAAAATCGCACAGAATGAACTGCTGAGATGGCGGTATAATGTGCTGACAAACCGGATATCGTCGGCAGTGACAATCTATGCCTCACTGAAGAGGGTAAGGAGTGCTTCCTATGTCAACGTATTTTTCCCCCGTGGCGCGACTGCTGGTACTGTTATTAGCATTGTCTGTTATGTCTCCCCCGTCACAACCAGGTAGCACAGCGCGTGTATCGGTTGCATCTCCCGCTGTGCAGGAAGACGTTGCTACGCCCCGGATTGAACTGGTCCATGATCTTATCGGCCAGGGAAATAGAAGGCTGATTGCGGTTAATAATAACCGGGCGTATATTGGGCAAAATGATATTTTGAAGGTTTTTGATGTACGTAATCCGGATCAGCCAGTGCGCCTGGCAAGTATTCCCGTTGCAACCGATTTGCCCGAAAACGCCACTGCTACTATTACGCAGATCAAGGTGCGGGAATACCTGCTCTATGTCGTATATACCACGTGGCCTACCACTTCCTGTTTTCCCGAACGGACCCTGGTCATCATCGATGTTCGTCAGCCAGTTTATCCGGTAGTTCACAGTCGCTATGTACTTGGACCTGGAGGATCTGGAACAACCAGTCAAGTGCATCTGGATGACTCTCTGGTATACTACTATTTTCATGCGTGTAGATTTGATGCACTCAGTGAGTTGCGGATTCTGGATGTGCGGGATCTTGCCAATCCAACGCTGCGTGGTCATTATCCTGTCCCACAGTATGGGCAGGTTGCCCGATTGCCGCAAGAAGACCCTTTTGCGTACATCATAAGTTCAGATCCTGCAACTGATACGGAGAATCTCCAGATTATTGACGTAAGTAATCCTGATGATCCCGTTCTGCGCGGGAGTATTATGCTTTCCCACGTTGAAATGCAGAACATGTATGTAGTTGATGGTCTGGCATATCTGTTTTCCGGAATTACAAGCGACCATCCGAGCTTTCCTCTTAATACACACCAGTTCGATATTATTGATTTACGTAATCCCGATAATCCGGTCTTGCTTCGCTCCCTTGCTTATGGTTATGTCGATAAGTACTCTAATGTTTATAATCGTTCTTATCGATTGCGCGCCGTAACTGGTGAGTATGCATATATATCGAGCCAATACTACACCATCAATCATGAAGAAGGTCATACTCCCGAAATTAACTCCGCTCTATCTGTTTTTGACATACGTGAACCGACTGACACTACCCAGGTTGCCAGTTATAATCTCGGTAAGAAGCGTATCAAAACTATCCAGGTGATAGGAAATTTGATATATCTGAACACCGATGTTGACCTGCAAATTATTGATGGTGCTACACGCCGCGGTAGCTTTGCCCCAAGTGGTGATGCTATGCGCGTTGCGGAAGGCTTTTACTATGGATCGCGTGATGGCGGGTTAATTATCGCTGATGTGCGTAATCCCGACAGTCCCACATTGCGTGGCAATTATTCTGCCTTCAGCGTCCCAAAAAACCGGAATAGCAATATATATTTTGCCGATAATCGCGTTTATATTACCGAAACTCATTGGGTAATAGGGGGGCCTGCACTGCAGTATGCCAGTGACTTGTATGTAGTTGATATTACTGATCTCGATCGTCCGGTCAAGCAGAGTCAAATTCATCTTGGAACGCGCTGGTACCGTGATCGGATATTCCCACTATCTATCTTTGCTGTGAGGGATGCTCTGGTTTATATTTACGATGCGACGGAATTCGAGATCCAGGTTGTCAATGTGCAAGATCCGGCTAACCCAACGCTATATAATCGGGTTCCAGTGCCGCTCGGTTGGCAATCGTCAAACGATGTTACTAATGAAGTCCATAGTGTGCAATCCGCGGGAAGCCTGGTCTATATTGGCTATGATCGAGATATCGACTCCACATCTGGTGAAACGTTGCGGGCAAGCCTCGAAATTGTTGATACCAGTGATCCAGATAACCCGACGTTGCGCGGTGAGTGGCTAACGAATGATAATCGCATCTGGGGCGAAGGTACAAAATTACATGTGCTGGGAACCTACGTCTTTGTCGTTTCACCGGGGAATGATGCTCAAACCGGGTCGTCCATCACTATTTTTGATGTAAGCGACCCGGATACTCCCGTGTTGCGGAGTTCTTTTACGACTCCCGGCACAGTTAACGATCTCCAGATGGTGGGAACGCTGGTCTACATCGCCAATGGTCAGGCCGGGTTGCAGATCGTCGATCTGAGCGACGCGGCTAATCCCGTCATCCAGGGCAGCCTGGATACTCCTGGCACGGCGTCCGAGATACACCTGGTTGATAACCTGGCCTATATTGCCGATGGTGCCGGCGGGATGCTGATAGTTGATGTGAGTGATCCGGCCAATCCGGTACTACACGGTAGCTTCGATACTCCGGGTAATGCACAACACCTGCAGGTGACTGATCAATTTGCGTATGTTGCCGATGGACCGGGTGGGCTCCAGGTTCTTGATGTGCAGGATACGACCAATCCGGTACTGTTCGCCGGCTATTCTCATCGCACGGTCGCAGGAGATCTGCATGTTATGGAGGATTTTATCGTTGCCGGATCACTCGTTTTTCGTTTGGCACGACCACAGGCAATGACTGTCTCAACGAATGGAGCCACGCTAACGGCTCCCGATACGTCAACCAGTCTGACCTTCCCTGCCAATAGCTTTACTACCCCGGTTACGGTAACCTTGACTGAAATGGTATTGACCCAACCACCGCAGCGCGATCTGGTTATGCTGGATAAGCATACGTTTGAAGTGACTGTGGTCGTCAGTGACACCCAGGAACCGGCACAACCCATACAACCCTACACGCTAACGGTGGGATACCAGGACTATGAACGGGGTTTAGCGGTTGAGGAGACCCTGGCGTTCTACTGGTGGGATGGCAGCCAGTGGGTGAAAGAACCGGATAGCAGGGTTGATCCGGTAAACAATACGATCACTGCCACGCCCGACCACTTTGGGCTCTGGACGATCATGGGCGAGCCGCAACGGATATTCCTCCCTATCGTGGGGCGATAAACGCATCCCTGATTGACACGACTTACGCGGTAGGAGTTTAGACCACGAACAACACGACATGAGCGAACACCGCGAACCGGCCAATGCTGCCATGGATCAGACGATCCCGCACTTGACGGGGAATATCGCCTCCGGCAGGGCGGAAGATTCCATGCTTTTTCACAAAAATGTTGCACGTTGTGCAACATTTTTGTGAAAAAGAAAAAACGAGTACCATGCTGCCGCAGGTAAATCGGGCTTCCATCGCATGAAATGTCCGGTTTACATGTCAACCGCGTAACTCGTGTGGTTGAGTAGAGATGGTATAATCCCTATAGCCCATGCGTCTGATAACACGATCATACGTCCTGTGGTACACTGATGCTGTCGTGCCGGCCGTTGCGGAGGGCACATCTTTTGCAATCGCCCGAAAGGAGGTGAGCACCATGTCTGAACCGGACCTTAGTGATCTTTATTGCATATCTGGTTTATGTTTTACCGTTTACAATTCATGTTTCGCCGTTCACGCATCACGTATCACGTATCATGTGCCCGTGCTCACTTTCCAAGGAGCGATAGCTTATGAGTGACTCAACTGATGACCGCAAACCAGTCGAACGCTACGATCCCACCACCTTTGAACAGAAATGGCAGGATCTTTGGGAAGCCGACGAACTTTACAAGACACTGCCCGCCGATGAGCGGCCCAAGTTCTATGTGCTGGATATGTATCCCTACCCCAGCGGCGCGGGGCTGAGCGTCGGTCACTGTCGCAACTATGTGCCGTCGGATGTGCTGGCCCGCTACTACCGCATGCAGGGCTACAATGTGCTGCACCCGATGGGCTGGGATGCCTTTGGCCTGCCCGCCGAGAATGCGGCAATTAAACTCAAAACCAACCCCTCGATCCTGATTCGTCGCTTTGCCGATAACTACAAGCGCCAGATGAAGCTGATCGGCACCAGCTATGACTGGAGCCGCGAGATTAACTCCAGTTCGCCGGATTATTACCAGTGGACGCAGTGGATCTTCCTGCAGCTCTACCAGTCCTGGTATGATCCGCGGGTTGATGCGGCTCGCCCAATCGCCGAGTTGGAGGAGGAGTTGGCGCGTACTGGTACCACCAACCTGCGCCTGCCGCTCTCTGAGACGCGCCTGAGCGCCGAGGATTGGAACAGCTTTACGCCACAGCAGCGTCAGGAGTTCCTGGGGCGCTTCCGGCTGGCCTACCGGGGCGAGGCGACGGTCAACTGGGATCCGGTGGACAAGACGGTGATTGCCAATGAAGAAGTGCAGCCGGATGGGACGGCCTGGCGCAGTGGCGCAATGGTTGAGCGGAAGATCTTGAAGCAGTGGTTTTTCCGCATTACTGCCTACGCCGAGCGGCTGTCACGCGACCTGGAGACGGTTGACTGGCCCTCGAAGATTGTCGCTATGCAGCACAACTGGATCGGGCGCAGCGAGGGTGCCGAGGTGATCTTCCGCACCGAGTATGGGCATGAGTTTGTTGTGTTTACGACACGCCCGGATACGCTCTGGGGGGCGACGTTTATGGTGTTGTCGCCCGAACACCCGCTGGTTGCCTCCGTCACGACTGAGGAGCGGCGTGCGGCGGTCCAGAGCTATGTTGCCGAGGCACAGGCAAAAACCGATGCCGCCCGCGCCGAGGAGAAAGAGAAGACCGGCGTTTTTACCGGCTCCTATGCGATTAATCCAGTCAACGGCGAGCGTATTCCGATCTGGATTGCTGACTATGTCTTGATGGGCTATGGTACCGGCGCGATTATGGCGGTGCCGGCGCATGACGAGCGCGACTTTGCGTTTGCGCTCAAGTTTGGCCTGCCGATTATCCCGGTGATTGCGCGGCCCGATGATCTGGCCCACAGTCGGGTGGTAAGCGGTACCTACCGCGAGGGTCTGCCGGAAACGCTGCGTGAGCATGGCTATAGCTTTGAGATTGTGGACGGCGACCTGCTGGTAACGCTGACCGGCGCACAGGCGCAGGACTATGCCGGCCTGGTACAGCCCTTCCTGACCGGGCACTGGACCGAGGTTGTCGGGTCGGGATGGCTGGTGATCTTCCGCGAGGTGGTGTTGCCGTACAACTCAACCGGTCACGCCGATCAGATTATGCGGCGCATCGGCGTGCTGGAGCCGTCCGCTGCCGGCATGACTTATATGGGCTATCTGTCCACGGTGCCCTTCTATCGGGAGGTCATCTATCACGATGAGCCGGGAACGCCGATTAACTCCGGCCCGATCGACGGTCTGCCCGGCGAGGAGGCGATCAACCGCACGATCACCTGGCTGGAAGTGGAAAACCTGGGGCAGCGCCGCCGCAACTACCGGATGCGCGACTGGCTGATCAGCCGCCAGCGCTACTGGGGCACGCCTATCCCGATTATCCATACCGAGGATGGGCTGGAGGTGCCGGTCAAAGCCGCAGATTTGCCGCTGACCCTGCCCAACGTAGAGAGCTATGAACCGACGGCCACCGGCGAGTCGCCCCTGGCATTGATCAACGAGTGGGTGAATGTGACGTTGCCTGATGGCCGCCCGGGACGGCGCGAGACCGACACGATGGGTACCTTTGCCTGTTCTTCCTGGTACTTCCTGCGCTTTGTTGATCCGCGCAATGATCAGGTGCCGGCCGAGGGGCAGCAGTTGAACTACTGGCTGCCGGTCGATATGTATGTAGGGGGCGCTGAACATGCGGTGATGCATCTGCTCTATGCGCGCTTCTGGACCAAGGTGCTGCATGACGTGGGGGTGGTTTCGTTTGTGGAGCCGTTCCAGCGTCTGCGCAACCAGGGGCTGATCCTGGCCCCCGATGGCCGCAAGATGAGCAAGTCCTATAACAATGTCATCACGCCCGACGAAGTTGTGGCCGAGCAGGGTGCGGATGCACTGCGCGGGTATGAGTGCTTTATCAGCGATTTTGAACTGGCGGTGCCCTGGAGCACCCAGGGTGTGCCCGGCGTCCGGCGCTGGCTGGATCGCGTCTGGCGCATTGTGCTGGCCCCCGATGATGAGCGCGGCCGGCCGACCGAGTTTAGCGAGCGCCAGATCCGCCGGATCGCGCATCAGACAATCCAGCGGGTTGAGCGCGATATCCTCGACTTCAAGTTTAATACCATGGTTGCCGCGCTGATGGAGTGTACCAATGCGCTCTTCCGGGCCCGCGATGCGGGTCTGGCGGGAACAGCGGCCTGGAATGAGGCTATCGACATCCTGCTGCGGTTGATGGCTCCGGTTGCGCCGCATATTGCCGAAGAACTCTGGACGCGCATCGGCAATGCGTACAGTATCCACCGGCAGCCCTGGCCGGTTGCCGATGAGTCGCTGGCGGCGGAGGAAGAGGTTGAACTGGTGATCCAGGTGAACGGCAAACTGCGCGACAAGGTCACGGTGCCGGTTGATGCCGATGAGTCGACACTGCGCGAGTTAGCCCTGAATAGCGAGCGCGTTCTGGATTTTGTAGGTAATAAAACGGTGCGTAAAGTCATCGTTGTGCCGGGTAAACTGGTAAATGTCGTTGTGTAGGTTTATGCAGTGTGCCGCGTGAATACTGGTTGTATATCCAGCTTCACGCGGCACGCTGCTGGTTTTGTAGTAAGTCATGCATTTACTCCGTAATCGTCTTGTGCGTGGATATGCAGTCCTGTTGCTGGGTGCGCTGGCCCTGCTGCTTCGCCGCCTGATTGCGTCCAGCCAACTGGATGCAGCCCCGCCGGGGATAGCTGTTCGCTCGCTGGTCTGGCAATGTTATATGGAAGGTGCGCCGGTGGCGTGTAGCGAGCCGATTATCACCGGACTCATCTTCCTGCTGCTGGTGCCGGCATTGGGCTGGAAAAGCCTGCCCGGGTTTCTGATTTCGCTTGCACTACTTATTCCCCCGGCGGCCTTTTATTTTATGCTGGCACCTTCCTGGGCGGCGTTGATTCTCCTGCTGCTCCCACCGCTGGCCTATCTGCTTCTCGATCGCTGGTTGCCCCCGGTGCTGGTCGCCGAGTAAGCGCGGGGATGTGATAGCAAAGCGCAAAATTTGCCCGCCACACTGTTGTGTGCTATACTATTCGTCGGCGTGTATTCCCCGCCAACTACACACATCCCCTGATTGTACCGCGTCCTGCCGATGTCGGTTATCGGTGCGCGTGCAGCGTGATGGGGGTGGAGGAGCAATCAATTTGCTAGGAGAAAAAGGAGTTATTGCGACGTATGACTCAAGCTGTACCAAAAGCACCCCGGATAGTTTCGGTTAAAGCCCTCCTGGAGGCGGGTTCGCACTTTGGGCACCAGACGAAGCGCTGGAACCCCAAGATGCGCCCGTTTATCTTCACCGCGCGGAATGGTATTCATATCATCGACCTGCAGAAGACCATCTCCGGGCTCACCAATGCCTATAACTTTGTGGCCGATACCGTTGCCGGCGGACAAAAGATCCTCTTTGTGGGAACGAAAAAGCAGGCTCAGGAAGCAGTTGAAGAAGAGGCATCGCGGGCGAATCAGCTCTACATTACCCAGCGCTGGCTGGGTGGCACGCTGACCAACTTTGTCACTATCCGTCGGCGGTTGCGCCATCTGGCCGACCTGGAAGCGCAGCGTGACCGGGGCGATTTCGCGCGCCTGACGAAGGCGGAGGGCATGAAGCTGGAAGACCAGATTGGCAAGTTGAATCGGGTCTTCGGTGGTCTTAAAACTATGGATCGCTTGCCCGGTGCCCTGTTTGTGATCGATCCGCACAAAGAAGAACTGGCTGTGCGCGAGGCGCGCAAACTGGGGGTGCCAGTTGTGGCAATGGTCGATACAAACTGTGATCCGGATCTAATCGACTATATTATTCCCTGCAATGATGATGCCATTCGGGGTATCCGGTTGATGACCGGGAAAATTGCCGATGCGGCGATTGAGGGTATCAACCGGCGCGAAGCGGCGCATGAAGATTATGCCGGTTCCGGTAACGGCCAGCGGTAGTCGCAGCAGGCAAGTGTGTAGAGGCAACGGCGACCATTTGGTCGCCGTTGCGTACGGATGGCTGAAGATAGGTGTATGCCTGCGTTAATAGGGTGTGAGTGCGCCGGTGTATCCAGGGGTGGTTGCGGCGTACACGTAAGATATTATTTATGCAGCAGATTATAGTGATGATAGGAGAGCAATAGTGGCGGTGACAACCGAGATGGTCAAAGAATTGCGTGAGCGTACCGGCGCAGGTATCAAGGAGTGTAAAGATACGCTCACGCAGACCGATGGGAATATGGATCAGGCCATCGCAATCCTGCGCGAGAAGGGACTGGCGCGGGCGGATAAGAAGCAGAGCCGGGTAGCCAATGAGGGGCGCGTGGCGATCTATGAGCATCCGGGCTCGAAGCTGGTAGCTATCGTTGAGGTAAACTGCGAAACCGATTTCGTTGCGCGTACCGATGACTTTATCAGCCTCTCGCGTGAACTGGCGCTCCATGTTGCGGCGACCAATCCGCGCTATGTGATGGTTGACGAAGTGCCGGCCGCCGAGATTGAGGAGAGTGGTACCTCTGCCGAGAAGTTCTACGAGGAGCATGTGCTGCTGGCCCAGCCCTTTGTGAAAAACCCGTCGGTGACGATCCAGGAGAAGATCAAGGAGGGTATTGCCAAACTGGGCGAGAATATCGTCGTGCGCCGCTTTGCGCGCTTTGAAGTTGGAAGCTAATTGGCATACCACTATGGACAAACCAAAGTACCAGCGGGTGCTGATCAAACTGAGTGGCGAGTCATTGCACAGCGGGCAGAGCGAATGCCTCGACCCGGAGATGCTTGACTTCCTCGCGCGGGAGATTCGGCAGGTTGTCCAGCACAACATTGAGGTCGCCGTGGTTATTGGTGGTGGTAATATCTGGCGTGGTCATGAAGCGATTGCCCGGGGGATGGATGCCGCGCAGTCTCACTACATGGGGATGCTGGCAACAATTATTAATGCGCTGGCGATGCAAGACTCGCTGGAGCGTTGTGGTATCCATACCCGGGCCATGACGGCGATAAAAATGGATGAAGTGGCTGAACCCTACATCCGCCGGCGGGCAACGCGCCATCTCGAGAAGGGTCGCGTGATTATTCTGGCGGCCGGGACGGGCAATCCTTACTTTACCACCGACTCGGCGGCGGCTCTGCGTGCGGCGGAGATCCACGCGGAGGTCATTCTGATGGCAAAGAATGGTGTTGATGGGGTATATACGGCTGATCCCCGGCATGATCCCACGGCGACCCGCTTTGATCATCTGACCTATATGGATGCCCTGAGGCGGGGGTTGACCGTGATGGATAGCACAGCGCTGACCTTCTGTATGGACAATAACCTCCCGATTATTGTGTTTAATGCGCAGGAAGCAGGTATTATTGAGCGCATTGTTATGGGTGAGCAGGTCGGCACGCTGGTGAGCAAGCGAGGAGGATAATGATGGAAAATGATGTGCTGCGTGAAGCCGAAAGCCATATGAAAAAGGCGGTTGAGGTACTCAGGCAACAAC
The DNA here is from genome assembly GCA_034437035.1 of Chloroflexaceae bacterium. Classification (GTDB taxonomy): domain Bacteria; phylum Chloroflexota; class Chloroflexia; order Chloroflexales; family Chloroflexaceae; genus CAKZQX01. Next base: position 8,356 of record DAOTUI010000161.1, on the reverse strand, counting down.
TAAGCACAATTCGGACGGGACGGGCATCGCCCGGGCTGGTGGAGCATCTTCCGGTTGAAGCTTATGAAACTACAATGCCGCTGAACCAGCTTGCAGGGGTGAGTGTGCCCGAGGCACGTCTGATTGTGATCCAGCCGTATGATGTCGGTACCTTACGCCCGATCGAGAAGGCGATTCAACACTCGGACCTGGGGCTGAATCCCAACAACGATGGGCGGCTTATTCGGCTGAGCATACCGCCGCTGACCGAGGAGCGTCGCCGCGAACTCGTCAAGCTGGTGCGCACCCGCGTTGAGGAGGTCAAGGTGTCGTTGCGCAACCATCGGCGTGACGCGATCAACGATTTGCGCCAGTTTGAGAGTGAGAAGCTGATCAGCGAAGATGATCTGCATCGTACTCAGGAGAAACTGCAGGAGTTGACCGACCGCTACAGCAAAGAGCTGGATCGGGTGGGTGCGGAAAAAGAGGCCGAGGTGATGGAGGTCTGACGGACTTCTCTCGGGGGATGCGGGTTCCCGGTTGCTGTAGCAAGAGTCTGTCGGGCATAAGTGACGACTGAGAGGACGGTAATGACAGTGCAAGGCGCTTCCAGCGGTCAACGTATGCCACAACATGTTGCGATCATTATGGATGGGAATGGTCGCTGGGCGCGTCAGCGGGGGTTGCCTCGTCTGGCCGGGCACCGCGCCGGTACTGAGAATATTCGGAGTATTGTCACTACCTGCGTCGATCTGAATGTGCCCTGCCTCACGCTCTATGCGTTCTCTACAGAGAATTGGAGCCGCCCCTCTCGCGAAGTGCAGGGGTTGATGGCAATTCTGAGTGATTTTATTGACCGTGAGACGCGGGCACTGCATGAGCAGGGCGTGCATCTGCGTCACCTGGGTAGTCTTGAGGGTATTAGCGAGTATCTTAAGCGCAAGGTGCGGTATGCGGTTGATCTGACGCGCGATAATACCCAACTCACGCTGGCAATTGCATTTAACTATGGTGGGCGGATGGATGTTGTGAATGCTGTGCGGACCCTGGTAGCGCAAGGGTTGCCCCCCGATGCGATTACTGAACAGGCAATTTCGGCTAATCTCTCGACGGGTGGTCTGCCCGATCCGGATCTGGTAATCCGTACCAGCGGCGAGTGGCGTCTGTCGAACTTCTTGATCTGGCAGGCTGCCTACAGCGAGTATTGGTCAACCCCGGTGCTCTGGCCGGATTTTCGCCCCGAACATTTCCGCCAGGCGATTGATGAGTATGGTAGGCGCGAACGCCGGTTTGGCGGGCTCGGTGAGTAGCAGCAGTTCTCTGGTCAAACGGGTTAGTAGCGCGCTAGTTCTCCTGGTCCTGCTTGTTGGGATTGTCTATTGGGGAGTCTGGCCGGTTGTTTTGCTGACCGTCGGCGCTATCGTGGCTGCCCTGCTGGAGTATTCCAGTGCGCTGCGGCAGGCCGGGTTTCACCCCCGACCGATGGTCGGGGTTGCGTCGGGTTTGCTGCTGTGTGGCGCGGCTGTGGGGCGACCCTATGTCTCATTTGACATAACTGGTGTGGCGCTGGCATCGAGTGTGTTGCTGGCGTTGATCGCCGAGTTACCCCGGCATGATCGCCAGGGCAGTCTGCCCGGATGGGCGCTGACATTTGCCGGTGCCTGCTATATCAGTTGGTTGTTAAGTCACTATATTCTCCTCCGCTCCCTGGATATGCCCCTGCTCCGTGACGGTTGGCTGGCGGCCCTCCAGATTCCTCCGGGTGCCGCCTGGGTTTACACGGTATTTGCAATTACCTGGTTTCAGGATGCGGCGGCCCTGCTGGTGGGGCGAACCTGGGGGCAACACCGCATGGCCCCCTACCTCAGTCCCAAGAAGAGTTGGGAAGGGGCGGCCGGTGGCTTTGCTGCTTCGGTACTGGCGGCATTGCTGGCGGTACCCCTGCTGGGTTTGCCTGTCGGGTATGCCGGCGCGGCCCTGCTGGGTGTCGTCGGCGGGATTGCCGGTTCCGTGGGTGATCTGGCGGAGTCGTTTATTAAGCGCCAGATCGGGATAAAGGATGCCGGCAACGTTATTCCCGGGCATGGCGGTGTGCTTGATCGTGCCGATAGTATGCTTTTCACTGCGCCGGTCCTCTACTACCTGGTCGTGTTGTTGACAGCCCCATTGCAATAAGGTACACTACCAACCGTATGAATGAAGGCGGGTGTGAACGCCCGCCTTTCTTTTATATTTAGTGATCATTTGACGATCGTGGCATAGTTGAATGACCTGGAATATTTCTGCTGGTTTCAAGGTTGTTCCCGCTAACCAGATCAATACGTTGGAGTGATCCTCTATGGAACAAACGCTGATTACAATTGTTGCCTTTATCCTCATGCTTGGTGTGCTGGTATTCGTCCACGAGTTGGGGCATTTTGTGGTTGCACGCTGGATGGGTATCCGGGTGGAGGAGTTTGGGATTGGATATCCCCCCCGCGCAGTTACGCTGTTTGAGCGCGATGGGGTCAAATATACGTTGAACTGGCTGCCGCTTGGTGGCTTTGTGCGTTTTGGTGGAGAAGATAATTCGCTCTATGGGACGGGAAGTTTGTCGGCAGCATCGCCCTGGCGTAAGATCCCGGTGATGGTAGCCGGTCCGCTCATGAATTTCTTTCTGGCTGTGGTGATCTTTGTGCTGCTGTTTGCTACGGTTGGTGTGCCCACGCCAACCGGGAATCAGTATATCAGCAATGTGATTGAAGGTACTCCCGCTGCTGTCGCCGGGTTGCAGGCCGACGATGTCCTTATCAGTCTGGATGGGCAACCGGTGTATGAGGAGGGTGCGGTTGATGCTGAAGATCCCATCCGCCGTATCGCCGAGGTGAACCGGGGCGAGGCGGTTCCGGCAGTGGTCGAACGCAATGGTGAGCGGATCGAGTTGATGGTGACGCCCGGCCCATGGGAAACTGAAGACGGACAGCAGTTTGATTCCGGTCTGGGTATTCAGTATGGCCCGCAACTGGAAGATGTCTCCGTTAGCCCCCCGGAAGCGCTGGTCGTCGGTTTTACCTACACTGGTGAGATATTGGGGCGCATGTTGGGAGCGCTTTCTTCCCTGATTGGTGGGCTGTTTGGCCTGACCGACTCGCCGGCGGCATCGGGTGGTGTGGCCGGTCCGGTGGGGATTGCCCGGGCGACCGGCGAGGTGATTGACCAGGGCGGTCTGCTGGCATTCTGGCGCTGGATGGCGGTGTTGAGCCTGATGCTGTTTGTCATGAATCTTCTGCCCATCCCGGCGCTGGACGGGAGCCACATTATGTTCTCACTGGTCGAGTGGGTGCGTGGTGGTAAGAAGATCCCGCCCGAAAAGGAAGCTCTGGTCCACGCCATCGGGTTTGCTGCACTGATGGGCCTGATGCTGCTGGTCACGGTAAACGATGTGATTAATGCGATCCAGGGTAACTCGGTGCTGGGAGGCGGCTAACGATGCCGATTATTCGCGCAAGTGAAGTGGCCGAGTATGTTTACTGTGCGCGGGCCTGGTGGTTGCGGCGCGTGGCTGGTCTGGAACCTGCCTGCCGGCCGCGCCGTGACCGGGGTGTTGTGGCGCATGCCCGGCATGGCCGCGCGGTTCAGGCTAGTGGTACGCTGCTGGCGCTGGGTGGGCTGCTGCTGCTGCTGGCCTTGTTGCTCCTTGCTGGTGAGTTGCGGCAGGCGGGAAGTTAGTTCCGGCCTGCCGGCGATGTTTCCCCGATGATTGCTGCACTGATCCTCTTCTGCCTTGCCGTTTTTCTACTCGTGTATGCACTCCGGCTCCGTCGTCAAACCGGTGTGCCCTGGACACGGGTTGTTGCCGGGGATACGCATGGCCGGCGACCACTGGAACGGCCGCTCTTCTCGCGCCGCTACGGGCTGACGGGTAAACCCGACTATCTGCTGCAACTGGCGCGCGGTTATGTGCCGGTCGAGGTCAAGCCCACGCGCCGCGCCGCGTATCCCTACGATTCGGATCTGCTGCAACTGGTGGCCTACTGCCTGCTGGTGGAGGAGACGACTGGGCGACCACCGCCCTACGGGTTGTTGCGCTATGCCGATGCTACCTTTCGGGTGGACTACACGCCGGCAGTGCGTGCCGAGTTGCTGGCAATCCTGGATGCTATGCGCACCGATCTGGAAGCCGCGAATTGTCCCCGCAGCCATGATGAGCCCCGGCGGTGTGCCGGTTGCGGCTTCTTCGACATGTGTGAAGATGCACTGGTTGACGAAACAGGATAGAATGGTATCATGCTGACACGGGCTGACGTTATTGCCGGAATTGAGGAGCATCTTGCAGGTTCACTGACCGCTGCGGCGCTGGCGGCGTGGGCGTTTGACCGTTTTTATGCCCATGATATGGGTGAGGAAGAGTTTAGCGAGAAAGATGCCGAAGTTATTACAGCAGTGCTCGACGATCTTATGTTTGCTGATGATGCCGCTTTTGCTCTGGATGAGCCGGCACTGCGGGCATTGATAACCCGGCTACAGTAGAGATGAAAATACGCCAACATCCACGCATGCGCGATATTCTGAAGGGTGATGAGGTTTATTCCTATCCCCAGCACCTCTTTGCCCGAGTTGATGAGGTGTTTCCGGCGGCTGTCTGTGTAAAGGTGGGCATCCTGTCGGTGAATGGCCACATGGAGATGATCCTCTCACCCCAGCTCTGGCGCGCTGATGATATTGAAAATCTCAGCGTCTGCCGCTACTGTGGGAGCCGTGAGGAACTTGAGATTGAACTGGGAACGGGTATCCCATTTCGCACCTGCCACCGCTGCCGCCAGATGTTTGCGCATGAAAATAATACCGACCAGAGTCATAACCATAACAATACAATGACCTGAAGTGAACGGTATCATACCAGACAGGTCTTTAGAGACCTGTCTGGTCTCTTTTCTTTCCCTCCCTACAACGCCGCCAGGCGTTCGCGCAGGCGTTCAACTGCGGCCTGCGCTGCAACCAGACCATCCCGCTCACGTTGCACTACCGCCTCCGGTGCCTTGTTAACGAAGTTGGCGTTGGCGAGCCGGGACTCACGCCGGGCAATGTCGGCTTCGGCCGCTTCCAGTTCCTTTGTCAGGCGCGCTTGTTCCGCCTCCAGATCGACCAGTCCGGCCAGAGGCAGGAAGACCTCGATTGCGCCGAGCACCAGCGTTGCCACCTGCTGGGGCTTCTCCGGCAGTTCCGCCGTAAAGGTGAGCTGCTCCGCGCCAACGCGGGCCAAACGGCTGATCAGCGGAGCCTGCGCATGCAGGGTGGCGGTCTGCGGGCCACTGACCACGGTTGCGGTTATCCAGCGCGCGGGTTCGACCTTGTATTCGTTCCGCACATTGCGGATGCCGACGATCAGGGTTTGTAGCAGGTTGAAATCCGCCTCGGCCTGATCATCCAGCCGGGCGGGGTTGGCCTGTGGGTAGTCCGCAATCATCACTGAGGCGGGGCGCTGCGGAGCGCGGGCCGTCAGGTATTGCCAGAGCTCCTCGGTGACGAAGGGCATGAAGGGGTGCAGCAGGCGCAGGCTGCCCTCCAGCACCGTGTAGAGCACCTGCCGCGTCACGGCGCATATCTGCGCATCGCCCTCCAGTTGCACCTTGGATGCCTCAACATACCAGTCGGCAAACTCACTCCAGAGAAAGTCGTGGATCTGGCGGCCCGCTTCGCCGAAGTTGTAGCTCTCCATCAAGCGGCTGACATCGCCCGCCAACCGGTTGTAGCGCGAGAGAATCCAGCGGTCGGCCAGGGTGTAGGCGGGGGCGTCCCCCGGCGGTTGCGGTTGCCACGCTTCCAGGTTGGAGATCACAAAGCGGGTCATGTTCCAGACCTTGTTGGCAAAGTTGCGTGCCGCCTCGATCCGCTGCGGGTTCAGGTTGAGATCCTGCCCCGGCGTGCCGCTGGTGACGAGCGTGAAGCGTAGCGCATCGGCCCCATACTGGTCCACCATCTGCAGCGGGTTGACCACATTCCCGGTGCTTTTGCTCATCTTGCGGCCATGCTCATCGCGCACCAGGCCATGCAGATAGATCGTGTGGAACGGCTCCTGCCCGGTCAGGTAGCAGCCCATCATCATCATGCGCGCCACCCAGAAAAAGAGGATGTCGTAGCCGGTTTCCATCACGCTGGTAGGATAGAAGGTGCGCAGGTCGGCGGTATCTTCCGGCCAGCCGAGCGTGCTGAAGGGCCAGAGCCCACTGCTAAACCAGGTATCCAGCACATCCGGGTCTTGCCGGGCACCCTCCGGGATCGGCTCATCGGGGCCGGGCACAATCATCTGACCGTCAGGCAGGTACCAGACGGGGATGCGATGACCCCACCAGAGCTGGCGACTGATGCACCAGTCTTCGATATTTTCCAGCCAGTGAAAGTAGACCTTCTCAAAGCGTTCGGGCACGATGCGTGTGCGGCCTTCGCGCACGGCTGCCAGGGCCATGTCCGCCAGTGGGCGCATGCGCACAAACCACTGCTCGCTCAACAGCGGCTCGACCACCTCGCCACCGCGCTGGCTGATGCCCACACTCATGGTGTGCGGCGTGGTCTGCACCAGCAGTCCCTCGCGTTCAATATCCGCCAGCAGCGCCTTGCGCCCCGCAAAGCGATCCATCCCGGCGTAGGGTCCGGCTTCGGCGTTGAGGGTAGCATCCGGGTTCATAATGTTGATCATCGGCAGGTTGTGACGTTTGCCGATCTCGTAGTCATTCGGGTCGTGCGCGGGGGTGATCTTCACCGCGCCGCTACCAAACTCCTTATCCACATACTCATCGGCGATAATCGGGATGGTGCGCCCGATGGCGGGCAGTTGCACGGAGCGCCCGATCAGATGGGTGTAGCGCTCATCCTCCGGGTTGACGGCCACCGCTGTATCGCCCAGGATGGTCTCCGGGCGGGTGGTGGCGACGGTGATATAGTCGGTTGCGCCCGCCGCCCAGTTGCCGCTGCCCCAGGGCTGTTGCGGGTCCGACTGCGGCTCCACCAGCGGGTAGCGCACATACCAGAGGTTCGCCTGGCGCGTTTCATACTCCACCTCCAGGTCGCTGACGGCGGTACCCAGGCGGGGCGACCAGTTGACCAGGTAGGTGCCCCGGTAGATCAGGCCGTCGTCGTAGAGCCGCTTGAAGGCAGTATGCACAGCACGGCTCAACCCCTCGTCCAGGGTGAAGCGCTCGCGGTCCCAGTCGCAGCTCACGCCGAGCCGTCGATGCTGGTTGGCGATCTTACCGTCGTAGGTCTCTTTCCACTCCCAGGTCCGGCGCAAGAACTCCTCGCGGCCCACGGCCTTGCGGCTGCTGCCCTCGCGCTCGAGTTGCTTCTCGACCTGGATCTGGGTGGCAATGCCGGCATGGTCGGTGCCGGGCACCCAGAGCGCCTTGTAGCCCTGCATGCGCCGCCGGCGGATCATTAGATCTTCGACGGCGGCGGTCAGGGCATGGCCGGTATGCAGCTCGCCGGTCACATTCGGTGGCGGCATACTGATGACGAAGGGGGGCAGCGGCGCGTCGTCGCGGGGCTTGAAGAAGCTGCTGCGCTCCCACCAGGCATAGAGGCGCTGCTCAACCTGGTGTGGCTCGTAAGCCTTCTCCATTTCGGCCGGGCGTGCCGGCACCTGATTGTCGGGTGGCGTATCCGCCGGTGTATTGGTTGTCATATGTGTCCTTTTTAATCCGTAGTCCGTAATCCGTAATCCGAAGTCCGAAGTCCGAAGTCTGTAATCCGAAGTCCGAAGTCCAAAGTCCCTATTTAGGCACTAAAAAGCCCACCCGTCCCCAGGGACGAGCGGGCATGAATAACCGCACGTGGTACCACCTTGGTTTAGCAACAACTTCGCTCAGAGAACTAAGAACTGAAGAAATTAGAACCGTTGTACCCGGTTCTCGGTTCTCACGAAGTGTGCCCTCGTTAGCGCGATAACGGGCGCGACCGGGCAGCCTTACGCAAGCGGGGCTCTTCGGGCTGCCGGCTCACAGGCGACCTTCGGCACCGGCTCTCCTGGGGTGGGCTTCCAGCCATCGGCCCACCGTCTCTGTCAGGGCGGAGGTGCCTACTCCTCCTGCTCAACGCTGTCTGGCATATCTGCCGGGTTTTCCGCTCCGATTATAACAAGTCTGGCAGCGTTTTTCAAGTACCCGGCAGCGTTTTAGCGGTTTTAACGGCTCCCGACATCCTCCATAACACGCGTTACGCGGTGGTTCATCAAACCGGGCGTTTCACCCGGTGAACGGCAGAATCGCCTGCGGCAGCATGGTACTTTTTGATCTTTTTCACAAAAATTTTGCACTTCGTGCAAAATTTTTGTGAAAAAGACTGGAATCTTCCGCCCTGCCGGAGGCGAAATTTCCTTTCGGGTGAGCAACCGCGTAAGTCGTGT
>DAOTUI010000160.1:0-13435 GCA_034437035.1 Chloroflexaceae bacterium | reverse complement strand
CCGGATTGCATTGGAATGCGGTTGGTTGGACTGGCAGAAACCATCGCTCCAGCAGAACATTTCCCGCATCGGGACGGGTAACGGACGCGCAGAAGCGCGTCCCTACCACAAAAAGTCTACACCTGAGAGGAGCGGGAGTCCCGGCTTCAGCCGGTGTGTGGCCGGAACCGGCTGAAGCCGGGACTCCGGGGGCGCTGTCCGGTGTCGCAGGGCACCCAGCATGCCGTGGGACCGACGCGAATCATCTTTTCAGACAGTCTCTGAGAACCGAGGACCGGGAGCCAATCCGGCACGCATTGCCCTCGGCGTGTTGCGGTAGATGCAACAACCACCGCGCAGACTGATTGCAACGGATACGTGATCAGTCTGGAGGTGGCAGCGATGTTTGGGAGCAAGCAGGCCAAAGCGGAACGGTTGGCGCGGGAGGCGGCGTTGCTGGAGCAGCGACAAGAGATCTCGGTGGCCGAGTTAGCCCGGGAGATCGGGGTACCGCGCAAAACAATCTATAGCGATCTGGCGGCCTTGGAGGAACAGGGCATTCTGTTGCAGGAGCAGGCCGGGAAGGTCAGTCTTTTCCGTCGAAGGTAGCCCATGCCGGAATGTGTCCGTCACGGCACAATGTGCGCAAGCGTTGTTACCATTTTTTGAAGACGCATATGCTATGCTCAGTGCAACAGATTGTTGCAATCAGAACAGCAGGGAGGAACACCAATGGCACTCAGTCGCGTTGCGTTTAAGGCAGAAGGACTGGAAGCACTAAAGCGCTACTTACTCGTGGAGCGGGAGCGTATAACGAAAGCGGAACTGGCGCGACGTATTGGGGTTGACCGCGCAACCATTGGTCGCTGGATTGAGACAATGATTGCGGTAGGTATTCCGGTTGAACACGATGAGCAGCGCCGGGTCTATATTGACCGCAATCACTACTTTACTCATCTCAGCCTGACCCGCGACGAGAGCGTGATCCTGATGCTGGCGCTTCGGCTGCTGCAACAGTATCTCGACAAACCCAACCGGCACGGTGTCGAAATGCTGCATAAACTGGGCCTGGCCTTTCAGCAGGGCATTGCGCCGGAAGTCGGCACCTATGTGCAGGCGATGGCGGACGAACAACGCCGCGATCTGACGACCCGGCATACGCAGTCTGACCATCAGCGGTTGCTTGAACGTGTGGGTGAAGCCTGGATTGAGGGGCGCAAGCTCCAGTTACGCTACAAGCCATTGCATGCAAAGCAGGCATTTGAAGATGTGCTGCATCCCTACCTGCTGGAGCCGTCGGCCATCGGGCGCAGTACCTATGTCATTGGCTATTCGGAGCGGGCCGGGGCAATGCGTGTGTATAAGATTGAGCGGATTGAGGGCCGTCCGCTGCCCCTTGATGACCGCTTCGACGCGCCGGACCATCTCGATGTGCGCCGGTTGCTTACGGGGGCCTGGGGCATCTGGTTTCTCCGGGATGAGCAGCCGACCCGCGTAAAACTGCGCTTTTCCGCCCATGTCACCCGGCGGGCCACGGAAACCCGCTGGCATCCCTCCGAGCAGACCGAACCGGATGGTCATGGCGGCCTGCTCTGGACCGCCGAGATTGACGCGGTGCAGGAGATGCTGCCCTGGATTCGCGGCTGGGGCGCGGATTGTGAGGTACTGGAGCCGGAGGATTTGCGGGAGCAGGTCACGGGCGAAGTACGGCGGCAGATGCGGATGTATGGCATCGCGGACACCGACGCCGGCAATCGCCAACAACGCTTCGATGACATTTTCGGTGAGTAGGGGCATACAATGTAAATCTCGGAGGTATATTCAGTGGCCCTCTATGCATATCAGGAAAAGGTCGATACACTCCTCCGCTCAGGCCGCAACATCATCTTGCAGGCTCCAACGGGAGCGGGGAAAACCCGTGCGGCACTCTTTTCCTTTCTCGACGGCTGGCGTAATGATCCGGCAGCCTTCCCGCGTCAGTGTATCTATGCGGTGCCGATGCGGGTACTGGCAAATCAGTTTGAGTTTGAATATAAAGCTACGGTCAAGCGCTATACGGATTCGCACGGTCTACGTGAAGTTGGTACGGTTGCCATCCAGACCGGTGCGCGGCCCGATGATCGCAGGTTCGAGGCCGATCTTATCTTCACCACGATTGATCAGGTGTTGAGCAGCTTCCTGACTATTCCGTACAGTCTGAGCAACCGCCAGGCCAATCTGAATGCCGGCGCGATTATCGGCAGCTATCTGGTATTTGATGAGTTTCATCTCTTCCCCGTGGACGAGAATGGCAATGGGGCGCTGGCAACTACGCTGGCGATGCTCCACATGCTCAAAGGGGTAGCGCCCTTCGTCCTGATGACTGCAACCTTCTCGGAAACGATGTTGCGCCGGCTTGGTGACCTGCTTGATGCCGAGCCGGTTGTGCTTACCCAGAATGAGATCGATGCCATCCCTTCACAGCAGGGTAAGCAGCGGCGCTATCGTTACACGGCCCAGGAACTCACCCCTGAGGCGATCATTGATGACGTTACCCGGCAGCAGCGCACGCGCGTCCTGGTCGTCTGCAACACGGTTCAGCGGGCGCAAGATCTGGCGCAGGCCCTACGGACAGATGCCCGACTCACCGGGGTACAGGTTGAGTTACTCCACAGCCGTTTTTATGCCGGTCATCGTAGCAACAAGGAAGAAGAGATCCGCCGCGAGTTTGGTGAGGATAAAACCGCATATACCTGGGGGCCAACCATTCTGGTCGCCACCCAGGTAATCGAAGTGGGTCTCAACATTACCTGCCAGGTACTGCACACGGAACTGGCTCCGGCGGCGGCAATTGTGCAGCGGGCCGGGCGCTGTGCGCGGTTTGCGCACGAAGCGGGTGATGTGCTGATCTACGATGTCCCCCGGCGCGAAGATGGTTCGTTCGACTTTGCACCCTACCTTGATCCCAGGCCCGGCAAAGATGCTGATGAACATGTAACTGAAGGACCATCAAAGATATGTGAGCGGACCCAGGTTGCGTTTGCCGGTTTACTGTCCGATGGAGCAGTGTTGAACTACCACGCCGAGTTGGACCTGGTGAATGCTGCCCATGCACCGTTTGATACGCAACTGCTCGATACGCTTCAGACCAACCGACAAACCCTGCGCCGTGCGCTGGAAGATCTGCTGGAGAACCAGAATCGCAGCCGTGCGCGCGAACTGATCCGCGACATTGACAGCCGTACGGTTATTGTACATCCCAATCCAAATGAGGAAACCTTGCCCAATCCCTACCGCTATGAAGGTATTGGCATCCGCCGCAATACGTTGCTGGGCTGGTACAGCCGTGTGCAAGAGCAGGCTATGGAACTGGAACTTGACTGGATTGTGCAGATCGCAGTTTCACAAGCGGCCGATGCCGATGAAGACAGCGAAGAACCGGAACAGCGCCGCCGCAGCGAAACCCACTGGCTGGCCTGTCGCCCCAGCACCATCAAAGCCGACATTCGCGCTGCCACTAAAGATATTGCCAGTGCCGGTCTGGTTGTGGTCAATCCGGCCCTGGTGCAGTATGACGAAGCACTCGGTCTGCGGTTTGCGAGCGGCACACCGGCCCCGGAGTCACCGCTTGCGTCCAAACGTCGCAAAGACGACGACTTTGGGCCAATCTACCGCGAAACCTATGCTGAGCATATCACGGGGTTGCATCGCGTCTACACGACAACGCTGCGTGCGCGCACCGCTGCCGTGCAACGACGACTCGAGGTGCAGTATTCTCTGGAGCCGGGTCTGCTTGACCGGGCCATTCGCCTGATGTTCGCCGTTCACGACCTGGGAAAACTGGATCAGCGCTGGCAGGAGTGGGCGCATCGCTGGCAGGATCGGGTAAGCGTATTGCGGAGTGATGCAAGCCTGCGTATTGCTGAAGCATACATGGCCGCGCATACCGATTACGACAGCAAAACGGAGTGGGCAGAAAACAACAAGATTCGCCCGCGCAAACCACCGCATGCCGCCGAGAGCGCCCGTGCCGGAAAGGCCTTGATCAACGCGCTGGCGGGAGACTGCGATGCCCTCTATGTTGCGATGATGACGGCCATTGTCTGTCACCACAGCGCGCGACTGCGCTACAACCACGGCGATTTTACCCCGGTGGCAACGCATGCCCGCACTGCATTCAACCAGGCAATGAAGTGTGTGGATCTGTTGAACGATCCGCGACTGCGTGCCTCCCAGGCAAAAGTTGACTGGCAGGGGTTCCCGGCCACCGAGGGCTTGAGCGATGACATTATTCGGGTAGACCGCCGGGACCAGGTCATTCTCTACCTGTTGCTGGCGCGGGTGCTGCGCCTGGCGGATCAGGGATCGCAGGAACAGTAACGAGTTAGATGGAGGGAAATCAGGGAAGTGCAAGTTGCTTTGCACTTCCCTGATACTGAAATATGCTGGTCTTGCACTCTACTAAGCGAGTCGAATGGAACAGAAAGGTTCCGACAGCCAGCACTTGTAAATTTCAGTAACCAATGCAGGTTCGTTTAATCCGCTACCGTGTGATTTGTACGAAGCGGCGCAAATTGCTTGACTCTCGATCTCGAACAGCGTATACTTGCCTTGCATACAGCAGCACATGTAAGGGTAAGGAAAAACGATGAGCCAGAAAAATTATCGGGTCAAGGTGAACGCGAACGAAGCAGCAATTCTGCAATACCTCCATGTTCAGGTCAAGCCGGACACTGTTGCAGCAGCAGTCCTGCAATCGATTCTTTACCAGGTCGAACAACAAAAGGCTGAACGGCAATCTGAAAGTACCACAGCGTCTCAATGCTGTCAACTCTCGTTCCTCAATCAACTGGAAGAGAAGGAAGGAAGCTAACGATTGGCTACCCAACTCTGCATACCAATCACCACCACACCCGTGGCAGCACTCCTGGCGGGGGCGGGTGTGGCCGCGTGGCTTGACGGACTGGCCCGAAACATCACGGACGATGGGGTCGATCTGCGCATTGCCAATGCGGGCCACAGCATTGTCGTCAGTACGTCCGCAACACTGACGCCCGATCAGGTTATGGCTGCCCACTACCAGGAGCCACTGCCGCGCTGGATTTATACATCAAAGACGGGCGCACCGCCTGCGGGTGTGCCGGTACTGGACTACGAAGCCGAAAAACAGCACAACAGCGACTATTATGAACGGCTCAAGCTGTATCAGAAGCAGCGGATCGACCTTAGACGTTTAACGGACGATCAGAAAACCGAGTTGAAGACCATGGCCCCCCGTCCCGAATGGCCCGTTGCGGCCAAGATCAATCAGATGAGCGCTATCGGGGCGTATAACAAAGCCGTGGAGCGCTGGGCAGCATGCCGGAAGGTCTATCCTGAACTGGTCGCAATCATCTGGACGCTCTGCAGTGGCATACCCGGTGCGAGTGAGCAGGCCCAGTCTGCCTGGGAGAAGCTGGCAAAGAACCATGGTCTGGAGAAAAAAGCGCTCCTCCCGGCAACCCAGACCGTCAACCCGGAACAGGGCAAGGGTGCAAACCGCGCCAAGGCCGATGCATTGACGATTGGCGGGCGCGAGAGCTTCTGGCTGCTGGAATACTTCAAGTTTGCCGGGCTCTACCAGGCGGCGCTACCGCGCAGTGTGCAGGGGAAAAAGGACCGCAAAACCTATGTGGTAATTCCTTCAGGCGAGGGGATCGAACTCCGCTGGCAACACAAGATTTTTGGCACATTTCAACAGGAGTTCTGGTCCGGCAGCGCGGTCAAGATGGATATTCAAGCGGCGTTGCGCTACACCGGCACAATGCTGGCGGATTGGGAAGGCGCACAGCGTAGTAGTGGCCGGCAACGGAAACCCGCTGACTTTATCGAAGGTTTTGCGGTGGTCTCGTACAAAGACCTGGGGAGTGCCTTTGCAGTGATGAACGTTGCCACCATCGGACTGCCCGACTGGATACCCCGGCTTGAAACCCCGGATGCGGCGCAGGCGTGGAAGCAGGAGGTTGAACATCATCAAAAACTGATTGGCGCGCTGGAAGAGAAGTATGCCGAGGAAGAACAGTTGCTGCGCGACTACCGCGATTTCCTTTCCAGCCGTGACCCGGCCTTACGTGCCTTCTTTGATTTCACCACGGGCTATGCCCGATACACGATGAGCAAGATGAGCAAGCGGCAGCCTGTACGCCGCTTCACAATCAGCAACCTGGAGGTCATTATCATGGCAAACGACGAACGACGCGACAAGCCCCTTGGCCCGATCCTTGAAACCAGCGGCTTTCGGAATATTGCCACGGCTATCCGCCGCAGCACGGTTATTCCCCAGTATCAGAAAGTTGTCGGTGATACGCCGTATGATGTGCGGTATGGTCTGGCCGATGAACTCCGGCGTAAGGCGCGTAACAAAGCCGAGTTTATGCGCGAGTTGAGTGCATTTATGCAGCAGTACAACCAGGAGAACAAACGGGTGTTTGCGCGCGAAAAACGCCCGGTACGTGCCGATATCACCACACAGGATGTTGCCGATATTGTGCATCTGGTGGATGAGTATGATGCTCCCACCGTCGCCAACCTCTTGATCGCTTTCGGCTATGCGCGTGATCCCAAAGCACCTGACGCTGATGGTGCTACTCCCGGCGACACACCTGCCACATCCGGTGCATCCGATGCACCTGCCGATCACACCGAGGAGCAAACGCCGGATACCGCTATGCATGAAGACGATTCGCTACCATTCTAATCTAATCAGAAGGAGATATCTATACCATGACGACGCCAATCTATTCGCTATCACTGGCAATCAATGCCACGCTGGATCTGCACAACCTGAACAATGAGGGCAACGAAGGCAACCAGTTACAGACGCGCATGGTCGATATTGTCGGCGCGGACGGTGGCCTGTACAATGTCAATGCGATCAGTGGTGATATGCTCAAGCATATCCAGGCCGAGCACTTTTATAACCTGGCGCGGCAGCGTGGCCTGCCGCTCTGTGACGGATGCAAGCTCTTCAATCCCAATCGTATCAATGCTGATAGTGGCTTTATTGCGCGGACAAAAGAGCAGAAGCTCTCAGATGTGGAAACATTGAATGAACTCCTGCGGGTTTGCGCGATGGACGATATCGAGGGTATTCTGATTACTGAGGGTGGACGCTCGATTCCCCGCAAGAGTGTGATCGAGTTTGGCTGGGCTATCGGCATCCCCGATGAAACACGCGAGGGTCACAACCAGAGTTTCTTTCATGTGAAGTATGCGCCGGATCGGAGCACTGGGAAACGCAAAGAAGAGGCCACGACGCGTGCCAAGAAAAGCGAGGGCGAAGGTGACGACAAAATCGGTGGCGCGAACCTGGGTCAGGCCATCTTTCATCGTCCGGCGTCGAGCGGGCGGTACGCGATTGTCTGTCACCTGGAGTTCGGGCGCATCGGCTACAATGATATTTCACAGAGCTATGCCCTCTCGCCGGAGGAACGCACGCAGCGAGGTGCCGCACTCCTGGAGAGTGTGTTGCATACCTTTGTGCAACTTAACGGCGCAATGCGCTCGGCCCAATTGCCGCATCTCGTCGCTCTTGAAGGTGCGCTGGCCTACTCGACCACACTACTCCCCGCACCACTAATCAGTCCCCTGGCGGGTGCTGATTATCCCGATCAGATGCAGCGGATAGGCCGGGCGCTTGGGGGTGGAAATGGCGTCATCGTGGAACAGTTCGACTCGCTGGGACAGTTTGCCGAGCAGATCCAGACGCTGGTTACGTCGGCACAACCGTACACGCTCGATCTGGCATAGGAGTGCGAGATATGTGGATTCTTGCACGGTACATACCCGCAGCCCTCTTCTCCCTCAAACCTGCTGCGGCAACTTCTTCCGGGGGGAAGACGCTGCTCTGTCCAACGCCGTTCAGCATCAAAATGGCGCTGCTGGACGCGGCCCTCCGTACACAGGGGCAGGCCGCCGGGTCACGGCTCTGGCCGCTCCTGCGCGACCTGGGGCTCAAACTGGCGCTGCCGGAACGCCTGGTAGTGGTCAACACCTTTACCAAAATTGTGCGTCCCAAGCATAGCGGCAAAGTCACCGACGATGATGGCTCCGGCCTGTTGACGCCGCTTGGTAGCACCATCGCCTACCGTGAGTATGTGGCCTATGGTGGCGATATCGGCATCGCCGCGCAGACGGGCGGCGGGGATGCGCCGCCGCCCGTCTTGACCAGCCTGTTTGCGCAGATCAACTACCTGGGCAAGCGGGGCGGCTTTATGCAGTTGCAGGCTCCGCCGACGACCAGCGAAGCCGAGCCTGATGCGGAGCAGGGATGGGTAACGCTAACCACGAACCAGACCAGCTTTGCGCCGCAGGGCACCCTGCAAATGCTGGATGACTGCGACGCCAACATGACCTTCGCGCACGCCGACATTTACAGCGGCAAGCGCATCACGCTGGGCAAGGAGCGCATCCTGCGCCATATCGTCCTGCCCTACCGCCTGACCCGCAGCAGCAAAGGCTTCAGCCTGTACGAACGCATCGCGCCATAACATCACCCAACCGGAGGTGCATCCATGCCCTACGACCCGCAGCGCCGGCAACGCCGTTCCATCCGCCTGCGTGGATACGACTACACCCAGGCGGGAGCCTATTTCGTCACCATCTGCACCCTCGCGCGGCGAAGTCTCTTTGACGATCAACGGCGGCGCGACATCGCCGAGCGCCAGTGGCGTGCGCTGGCCCATATGGACCGGGTCGCCCTTGATGCCTGGGTCATTATGCCCGACCATGTTCACAGCATCATCCTGATAACCGATGGGGCGCACCCGCCACCCGCCGCACCCGCGACGCGGCCCGCCGTTCCCGACAATGCGGGGAATGCCGCACCGCTGCCGTGCAACGTTGTACCGGGGTCACTGGGGGCCATCGTACGCACCTACAAATCCGTTGTCACCCGGCAGATTAACCGGCTTCAGGGCACTTCCGGCGAGCTGGTCTGGCAGCGTGGCTATTGGGAACGGATTGTCCGCAATGCGGAGGAGTTGAACGCGATCCGCCAGTACATCGCGGACAACCCGCGCCGTCAGGACGAGGACCGCGATAATCTGGAGGCATTGTTGCAACGCATGACCATGATCTCATCGTAAATCCGCGCACCCCGTAGGGGCGCAGCATTCGCCCATCGTCCCAGGGCGGGATTGCGCGGACGCCTGGTGGTTCACGCATCCGGTCAGGGATGCGGCGGTGGGCGCGAATGCTGCGCCCCTACTACTGTCACGGAAAGGACACCCAATGACCCTCACGACCCATCATCTGATCTTCACCGCCGAGGCGGTGACACCGCTGGCACTGGAGGACCAGAGCGGCGCAGCGCTCCGTGGGGCGATCTCCAATGCGCTCTGGGATCGCTTCTGTGCCAACAAAGCCGCGCCCACCTGCGCCGGCTGCCCGCTGGTGCAGGTTTGCCCGGTGGCCGCGCTGGTTGCGCCCATGCGCGCCGAGGATGAGAAGGGCGGCGATCAACGCCCCCGGCCCTATGTCATCGAGCCGCCGCAGGATGGCGCGCGCACCTACGCCCCCGGCGAGGCGTTCACCTTTGGCCTGGGCATGTTCGGCAGCGCCGCCGACCTCTTCCCCTACGTCGTGATGGCGGCCCAGGTCTTTGAGCAGCATGGACTGGGTCGCCGCCTGCCGGAACTGCGCCACCAGCGCGGACGGCTGCATCTGCGCCGGATCGCCGCGCACAACCCGCTGGACGGATCGCGCCAGGTGCTCTACGCCGCCGGGCAACCGGCCGTGCAGACGCCGGGGTTGCCGATTGATGCCGCTGCGGTGCAGGCGTTTGCCGTCACCCTGCCCACCGACGAGATGACGCTACACTTTCGCACGCCGCTGCGCATTGTTGAGCAGGGTGCGTTGCTCCGGCAGATCGCCCTCCGCCCGCTGCTCCAGCGCCTGATGCGCCGCCTGGATGATCTCAGCCGGGCGTATGGCGCGGGCCCGCTGGAGATCGACTTTCGTGGGCTGCTGGAGGTGGCTGAGACGGTGCGCGTCGTGGATGATCAGACCCGCTGGGTCGATCTGCTCAGTTACTCTTCGCGCGGGCGTCGCCACACGCCTATCGGCGGGCTGGTGGGCCATGCCACCATTGCCGGCGACCTGGCTCCGCTGCGGGAACTGCTCGTCTGGGGTAGCCTGATCCACGTCGGCAAGAACGCCGTCAAGGGCGATGGCTGGTATGGGTTAGGGGTTAGGGGTTAGGGGTTAGGGGTTAGGGGTTAGGGGGCAATACCTTTCAAATAAGCTCGCGCAAAGGATGCGGGAAGTTAGGGGTTAGGGGGCAATACCTTTCAAATAAGCTCGCGCAAAGGATGCGGGAAGTTAGGGGTTAACAGTTATGTTTAACCCATAACCGTTAAACCTTAACCCCTAACCGTCAGGGCGTTCGCCGCGCAGGGCCGCCGCCGGCAGATCGCCCAGATCGAGCGCGGTGGCCCAGGTTTGCAGGTAGGGCTGGTCCAGGGCTGTGCCCTGCACGCGGATGATGGCCTGCACATCGCGCCACTGCTGGTCGGAAACCTGATTGCCCAATACATACCAGGCCGGCTTATTCAGGATCACATCCTCCGGCGAGGCCAGATTGACCGGTTGCTCCGTGCCGGGCAGGGTGTGCGCCTGTACCACCGGCAGAATTGCGGTAGGTATGGACATTGGTCCCTCCGCATCCGGCGCGCGCCGGAGATGGGCCGCGCGATCGGTGCCAAATTGTAAGGTCACCAGCAGCCGTGCCTGTTCCAGCGCATCCAGGTGCGGGTTGGCCCGCCGGATCGCCGCGCGGGATGCGGCACGCGCAAACGCGATCAATTCAAACGTCAGCGCCAGGCGCTCACGCGGCCCACGCCGGCGGAAAAAGGCCAGTTGCCGGGCCTCTGCCGCGGGCGCAGTATCGGCTGCCGGCGGCTGCGGGCGCACTGGTGAGCGTCTCATCCGATCATCTCCGTATCCCGTCGGCGGGAGCTTGCCGCCTGCATGCTGACATGTGTACCCGAACCTGTCAAGCCCGACACTCGGTTCTCAGTTCTCAGTTCTCAGTTCTCAGTTCTCAATTCTCAGTTCTCTTGAAGGATCACATCCATGTACCTCTTTGTAGACACCTATGGCGCGTTTGTCGCCAAACATCAGGGCCGGTTACGCATTACCAAAGATAAGACCCGCCTGGACGAAGCGCCGCTCTTGCATCTGGATCAGGTTATTATCAGCGGGAACGGTATCGGCATTAGCAGTGATGCCATCCGCGCCTGCAGCGAGGCGGGTATTCCCGTGCATTTTCTCAGCAACCGGGGCACACCCCACAGCAGCCTCTACAGCGCCGGGCTGACCGGCACCGTGCTGACCCGGCGGGCGCAACTGCGGGCCTACGATACCGAGCGCGGTGTGGTGCTGGCGCGGGCCTTTAGCAGCGGCAAGCTCCAGAACCAGGCCAATCTGCTGCGCTATGCCGCCAAATATCGCAAGGAGAGCGACCCCGACTGCTACACCGCGCTGACCACCGCCGCCGCCGCGGTGGTCGATAGCCTGCATGCGCTGGCTGCCGTGCAGGGCGCGCTGATTGATGCCGTCCGCGATACGCTGATGGGGATTGAGGGGCACTATGCCACCCGCTACTGGGGCGCGCTGACCCGGCTTGTTCCGGCGGAGTTGGCCTGGCCGGGACGCGAAACGCGGGGCGCGACCGATCCGTTGAACCAGGCGCTCAACTATGGCTACGGCGTGCTCTACAAACAGGTGGAGTATGCGCTGGTCCTGGCCGGGCTCGACCCCTACGCCGGGTTGCTGCACGCCGACCGTCCCGGCAAGCCCAGTCTGGTGCTCGATCTGATTGAGGAGTTTCGCCAGGCGGTCGTGGATCGGCCACTGCTTGGGCAGGTGACGCGTGGCTGGGCGATTACCCGCGATGAGCGCGGCCTGCTCGACGCCGATACCCGCACGCGCATTGTCGAGAAGGTGATGGAGCGGCTGGAGCGTAGCGAACCGTACGAGGGCAAGCGCCAACCGTTGCGCCACATTCTGCAATGTCAGGCCCGTCACCTGGCCGTCTACATGCGCGGCGAACGCGCCGATTACATGCCCTTTGTCATGGGCTGGTAGGGTTTTCGTTAGAACGTTGGAACGTTGGAACGTTGGAACGTTCCAACGCTCCAACGTTCCAACGTTGAAAATACGGACTACGGACTACGAATTACAGGATACTGACATGCAATGCCTTCTCATCTATGACATCCCTGATGACCGCGCCCGGCAGAAGGTAGCGGATGCCTGCCTGGACTATGGTCTGCAGCGCATCCAGTACAGCGCCTTCTGCGGCCGGCTCAGCCGGACCCACCAGCGGGCACTCTTTGGCGAGATTACCGCGCGCATCAGGGACAAGGCCGCCAATATTCAACTCTTTCCACTGGACGAGCAGAGCTGGTCGGGTCGCCGCGCGATTAAACAGGGCAATCCGACCACGCAGGAGTAATCGCATATGACGTATGATCCAACCCTGGAAGTCACTGACCTGAAGCAGTGGCGCTACTGTGGGCGGGTGGTCTGGTATCACCACTGCCTGCCGGATATCCGCCCTATCACCGATCTGATGGAGCAGGGGCAGGCCGGCCACCAGAGCGAAGTGGGCCGTGAGGAGCGCCGGTCGCTGCGCGCCTATGATCTGACTGTGGGAGAGCGGGTGTTTGATCTGGCGTTGCGCTCCGAACGGCTGGGTCTGCGCGGGCGGATGGATCTGGCGATTGCCACGCCGGATCGCCACAGTCCCGGAGCCGAGGCGCTGGCGATTGAGTACAAGGATACGGAGCAGCCGCCGGGCGCGCATATCAAGCTGCAACTGGCGGCCTATGCGCTGCTGCTGGAGGAAGCCTGGGGCCTGCCCGTCCGCATCGGGTATATCTACCAACTCCCGCTGCGCCGGGCGGTGCGTATTCCGATCACCCCCACCCTGCGGCGGCGCGTCACCGAGACTGTGCGCGAGATCCAGGCGGCCATCGTGGGCGAAGCACTCCCGCCCCCACCCACCAGCCGCCGGCCCTGTGTGGACTGCGAGTTCCGCCGGTTTTGTAATGATGTGGTGTAGGATCGTTGGAACGTTCAAACGTTAGAACGTTAGAACGTTAGAACGTTCCAACATTCTAACGTTCTAACGGCTCCATTCGCAACTCCCAAAAAAGCGGGCCGAAGTGTAAAGCGTTTCCGGGGGTAGTGTCGGAGTTTTTTTGTGAGATATGGCTTTCGTATGCGCTCGCAACTCGTTCGCAACTTGACGCGATTCTGGAACAAAAACCGATTTGCGAATCAGTCCCAAAAAGGCGGGAAGTATGCTACAATAGGGACGTGCCAGGAAGCCTCAGGAGCGACGAAATGGTTCGCTCAGGGGGTAAACATTGGCCTGGTTCCTTTTGGGAGGGTGGGGTTTCATCGGTTTCGACTCGTGGTTGAGTACTGAAAG